>JAEZJW010000086.1 GCA_023415595.1 Bacillota bacterium | reverse complement strand
TCACAGCAATATACAACTGCATCTCCCAGCTTCGAATATGTTACTGCACCAAACTCCTCCAAGGGCTTTTTGTAATTTGGATAGAAATCAGAACAACAAGTAGAGATACCCTTAGTAAAGTGGGTATGAAAGGGGGGTGTGGTATGCGTCTTTCCATCTTCATCCTTAATCGTGATGGTAAACGCACTTTCCCTTAGCCTGTTTGGTATATGTAACATTTCATCGACAGCATGAAAGTATGTATTTTTATCGTGGCCAACTCCAATTAACAATATCTTTGCATGCTCATCATATAATCTTGACCAGCAACCACCTATAGGTGCTGGAGATGCAGCCATTTCTTCCCCTTTAATATACTCTCTCGCTCTTGTGCCAAAAGCCACAACCGAATGAGTCGGATGAAGTGAACGTACCCCATCCTTACGTTTCACAGCTACACAAGGTAACGCACCAATACATGGCATTGAGGTTTTAACATCATAGTAAGGCTTATCAGGAAGAACCTCATCCCAGGTATGTGTGGGAATAAGGAATAGTCCGTTGTGAAGATACTCACAAAATGCATCAATTAGCATATCTGCACCACCGTCCAGTCCACCGATTGCTTTTAGTGATGTATGTATCAGGATGGTATCGTCGTGCTTTATATCTATATTTTCAAGAAACTTTATAATATCATTTTTTGTTACCATAATCGCTCCTTCTAATGGTCAGATCCTATCATGTTCCAATTTGTTAAATTAATTATCAAGGGCAGAGCCAGTTTTCTATGGTTTCTGCCCTTGATAATATTAGACGGTATCCCGTACATTTCCTGATTATTTCGCTATTTACTATTTCTCAATCCCTATCCTGGCACCAATCCCCTTGTCATATGGATGCTTGATTTTCTTAACATAGGATACATAATCGGCAAGGTCAACCAGCTCCTCAGCTGGGTCTCTTCCGGTCATAACTACTTCTAATTGCTCCGGTTTATTCCTTAAGAAATTCATTAAGACATTATGGTCAATGAGCTGAAAGCCATCCGCTGAGATGACCTCGTCTAATACAAGCATACGATAATCGTCATTTTGAACTTTGTCTATCATTGATATGAGCAAATTGTTATATTCTTCTCTTGCTTTCTCTTTTGTGTCCTCGGACATAAAGGTATAGAACCCATAGTCAGTTTTACAATGAACATATTCTATGTTATCGATTAATTCGAAGGTTTTTACTTCACTGGACTCATCATTTTTCAGAAATTGCGTAAATAGAACCCTCTCTCCGGTACCGGCACATCGGATGCTGAGTCCGATAGCAGCCGTTGTCTTACCTTTGCCGTCGCCTTCGTATATATGAATCAAACCCTTCATCTCAAGTCTCCTTTTTCTGTCATGTAACTATAAAATAGGTGTATTTAAAGTTCAAATACTCCATTCTATAATTTCCCCTTGATAGAGTTTATATAAATATCTCTTACAGTTTGATATTTTTTAGTGCTTCTCTATACAGATTGGCTGTCTCTTGATAATCAGTAAGTACCCCTTCTTCTCTAGCAAAATTCTGATATCCAATGGTATCACCTTTTAATCTCGGTAAAAGCATAAAGTGTAAATGATTTCTTTTCCCATCACATATTGTGCACATATATACCTTTTCTGCACCTAAAATTTCTTTATGTAACTTTATTATAGCATCAGATACTTTTAGTATGTATGTCCCCAAATCAATCGGCATTTCCGAAATATCTTCATAGTGTTGTTTTGATACTATGATTGTTTGTCCTGTTGCTTTTGGATACTTTTCAAATTGGCATCTAACTAATTCATCTTCATAAATAATTAAACCATCATCAGGAAAGATATCCCCCGTAATAAAGTTCTGACAAGAAAAACAAACACCCTTTTCCTGGTAATCGCTTATCAGATTCCTTCTGCGGATTAGTAAAAGTTCATCTTCTTTATCTAACTTTTTTACATACATTTTCAATTCTCCCCCCTACTCACCCTTCTCTGATAGCAGCTCCAGTGGTTCACTCTTCAGATTATTGGTCACAACAGCATAGGACAGCATTACCGCCAGCATGACGATAATTCCGCCCGTTGTCATCGATAGGGCCAGGTCAGGCTTCGCATAATCCAACTCCTCATTGTTTTCTGCACTAGTGCCATTATTTACTGAGCCATTCGTATAGGTAGTATCGTAATAATTACTTCCGTTTAATACACTTGCTGCCTTGTCGGTAAGGAAGAAACCCGAGAAGCTTCCTAAGATACTTCCAATCAATGTTATTAATAGGATTCCGTATATCATCGAACGGGTACAGCTCCATTTGCTCATTCCTAAGGAACGCTCTATTGCGGTACGCTTCTTTTGCTTTGTTATTAACATATTGCAGAAGAAAACCAGGATCAACACAGTTGCAACCAAACCTGCAGCTAATAAGAGTAATGACATTCCTTTGATATGCTCCAGACCTGCCCTCAGCTCTGTGTAACCCTTATCGTAAAATTTGATTTCCAGTTCATCGGTACCAAGCTTCTGAAATTCCTTCATGTAATCTTCTATGGACCCGTTCGGAATCTGAAAGGAAGTGGTGTAGCCCATCATTGGGCCATAGGCAACGATATTATCCCTGTCACTGGTGTCAATAGATTTGGCCGGGATCACGATCTCGTTCGCTGCCATGATGTAGCCGCTGAAATTCCCTCCACCTACGAATTGGTATAAGCCTACTATTGTGTATTCCCCTTCGTAGAAGACGGGATAAGGTTCTCCCTTCGCATTCAACGGATTGAAGTTCGACCAAATTTCACTAGAACCAAAGGCTCTTCCGGCTGAAGATCGGTAATTAGCATAATACAGCGGTAAGTTAAGCTTATCTCCTACTTTCAGATTGTTGTAGCGGGCGAAGCTGGTGGAAACAAGACATACCTTATCTCCATTCGCATATTCCTCTTTGCTGATGTCCTTACCCTGATCGACATAAGTGGTTCCGTTATAGAAAGGTATCAGCAGCTTTGTACTGTTCGTTGCAGTGACAGGTACCGTATGATAGGGACGGTCGATGCACTCTGCAAGCTTAAGCCAGCGTTTCCCGTGTTCTGTCTCATAGAAGCCTTCCGTGACCTCTTCACTGATGATATTCCTGGTATCATCCGGAAGTAGTGTCCCATCCTCGGTATATTGATAGGAACCAACCCTATCAAGTGGTATATATGTAATACTGATCTCGGTCTCAACAAGCCAATCATAAGTGTCTATCATAGCCATGATATAGATCTTCCCCGCATATAATTTATCCGGAGTAGGATTATACCTGTCACAGAACCATAGCGTGGGTGTATTGATTGGATACCTCGAATAGATCTGTTTGATTACATTGATTTTAACCGGCTGGTTTGGGATGCAATCCTCATTTACCGTAAATTCAATGATGATCTCTCCCAATCCCCAATTCATATTCGGAGGAAGTAGCTGGTAACCGGGCAGATAGGCTCCGTAAAATGGCCTTTTCTCCGGTTGATATAGGTAATCTGCGCCCTTAAAATTCAGGACAGATACAGGTATGGGAGCATTGTATTCGGGATAATAATAGGTCATTTTGGTTTGTTGCATGGAATCCCAGGTCTCATCTTTAGTTAATATGGTTTGTTTCTGCTCGACCGTACCGATCGTAGTAAATACCTCTTCAAAAGCTTTGATGTTGGCCGAGCTCATACGCCATAGATTGCTGCCCAGAGTAGACAATATTGCTGCAAAGGTAATCAGCAGGAAAAATAATACTGTCTTAACAGGGGTTCGCAGGATTTGCTTTATACTGTTTCGGATTAACATGAATCTCCTCCTAATCGATCAGCTTCCCGTCCCTCATTCTAAGGACAAAGTCGGCTTCTGCCGCCACCTCTGGGTTATGGGTGATTACGATAACCGCATAATTCATGGAATGAGCTGTGTCCTTCAGAAGCCGGACAATGTTCCTTTCGTTTTCTGTATCCAGATTTCCTGTCGGCTCGTCTGCAAATATGATACTACCTTCCGATGCCAAAGCTCTGGCAATCGCTACTCTTTGCTGCTCACCGCCACTCATCATCTGGGGATATTGGTGTATTACCTGTTTTCTTAAGCCCACTCGTTCCATAAGCTCTGCAGCTTTTTGCTTCGCTTCGTTTCTCTTAAGGCCTTTCAGTTCCATGGGATACATAATGTTTTCCTGGGCAGTCAGCAGAGGAAACAGATTAAAAGACTGATAAACCACAGACGCTTTCTCTCTACGGTAAAGATCACGATTAAGGTCGGCCATGTCCTCACCGCTCACATAGACTTTACCCTTCGTCGGCAGATCCAGCCCCGCAAGGAGGGAAAGAAATGTGCTCTTACCCGAGCCTGATTCCCCGACAATCGCATACATATGACCTGTTTCAAAGGAATAGGATATGCCTCTGACTGCCTCGATTGTCTGATATTTTGTTTGATAGGAATAATAAACATCTTCCGCTTTTAGAAGTTCCACTTTTTTATACCCCCTTAATCTTTCTGCGCCAGGGCTTTCATCACGCTAATCCTGCCCAGCAGATAAAGTGCTGCTGAAGTTCCGCAGATATAACAGAACATAAATATCAGAAATGTATAGAGCTGTATCATCCCCAACTGCCTTGTCAGAAGAACAGATCCTATCATTCCAAGGATACCGCCTGTAAGCTCGATCATGATGCTTTCCATAAATAATGTGAAGAAGCTCTTACGGCTGCTTACCCCAAGGGATCGCATCGTTGCATACTGCCCGCGCCGGTTCTGAATCAAAAGGTAGGAGGTGATATATCCTATGAAAATCACGATTATTAATATAAACGGCAAAAAGCCGGTCAACAGTCCGATATTATCCTGTATTCTGGAGGCCGCGAGAATAAAGGTCTCATCATTAACTGCTAATGCATTCCCTGCAAATGCATAATCACTCATTGGATTAATCTCCAACAATTGCAGCTTATCCTTCATTTCCTTTTTGAATTCATTGATCTGTAATGGATCTTTGATGCCGAAGGATGCTTCATTCGCCACAAAGGGGAGGTTCAGCTTTTTGAACGCTGCTTTTGCCCACCCGAAGGGGACTAAAATACTTGGAACGAATGCTCCTTCTGATGACCTGATACATCCTACGATATAGAACTCTTCCACACCTAATTGCTGCATCATATATTCTGAATACCTATCACGGTAATCGTAATATAGGGTTAAGGTGACAGTTTGTCCGATCTGCCAATGATTTTGCTCCATAAAGCCCTCTTCCACAATACAGGAGGAAGCATCTGATAGCAGAAAGTCTATTGAGGTGTCCGGAGCTAAGGTGACATCCTGGTCCGTAATCCCACTGATTGCTTCCGGCCTTGTGATTCCGGCTGCATCTATGGTTTTGAGAGTTCTGGACTTCTCTGCGGGGAGCTTTCCCACACCAGCCGATAATACTATGGTAATGGCAGGTTCAGATATGTATTCGGACTGCAAAAGGAAGTCCACCTTGTCTTCTCTGATGACGAGTCCGGTCTGCAGAGTACCGTTCAGATTACTGATCTGCGCATGGATGGGCATTACCTCCGGCAGAGCCGCAAGCTGTCTTCGGTTGCTTTCCAGACTGCCCATAAACAAATTCAATAATACAACCACCACAATACAGATCAGGAGGTTGATGATACTTTTCTGATAATAGCGTTTCAGGTTTGTAATTGCTGTACGGATATAGAACATGGCTATCTCTCCTAACGATATATGCAACATGGAACATCAAAGCTCTGATCCTATATTCTAAGAATATAATAAGTAATTAAATTCTATTTAAGTTTATTACTATATTAACATAATTACAATAGTAATACCATGATTTTACATTAAATTTAATTCAAATACATCATCTATAGCAGGATTAAATCGTATATTGATATCTAGACAGATACATAGAGAAAAAGGATGCTTTTTTGCATCCTTAATTCATTTAATCTGCTCATGAGGTTATAACATTCATCTACCAACCAATGTACTTCTGCGCTCCATAAGAATTACATCATGCAGCTTCTCCTATCAAATTGTGTTCTATATCAATTAAAGTAAATCATTCTTAAGCCGCTCTATAAATTCTTCCAATACATTCTGATTCAGAAAATAACAGCTCCATAACTCCCTTTTCTCTTTACGAATCAAATTAGCATTCACTAAAACAGCCAGATGCTGAGATACGGTAGATTGAGCCAAACCGGTAAATTTAACTACATCTCCGACACTGATACCATTTTCAAAAAACTCAATACGGTCACAGCAGGTTCCTATCGCCTGTTCCTTTAATGCCTTGATTAATTGATATCTTGTTTTATTCCCCAGTGCATTGCAGATAACATCCATATCCATTCCTATCACCTCTCATGTACTGATTATTTTATTATCTCAATTGGCTTAACAACAGAATTTATACTTGCTCCCAATATTCTGCCTGCATTCCATCTCGCAGTAATTCCGAAGTGTAATCCTTTCATTCCTATTACCCCTCTTCTTCAAACGAATAAATAAAGCTATGGTTATAACTGTAATTAATAAGATTCCTAACATGTTAATTCTCCTTCCTTCATCACATCGCATTATTGCGATGTATTGATCTAAAAAAATAATTGGTGAATATCGTATATTTACGATGTAATTGTATCGTATAATTACGATATTGTCAATAGGTTATTTACAATTATTTTACTGTGCTGGATTTCCTACCCTTAAAACTCATGGACGGATAGTAATAACGATGATAATCATTGCCAAGGTCCTGCCTGAAAGCAACTCCGTTTTCGGTATATTCTACCGCACTAATATATTCAACTGACTCCACCGGAACCGGAATACCTTGGCTACAGGTATATAACTTCCATTTTCCCGGCTTCCCTGTCAGGAGATAGATATCTGTTCCATTCGTTTGCAGAAACAACCGATCAGCATCATCCATGATAGATTGAGGTTCCATCTTATCTTTGTAATAAAAGAGCTTCCGATCCTGTATGTAATATGTCTGAGTCAAATCCTCGCTTATCATCCAATGCTCCAGATCTTTCACCACTGTATCGGTCTTCCAGCTGCCCCTCAGATGCTTTACGCTGATTAAAGTCCCATTCGTATTCATATAGGTTAATGTGTTACCATCCTCTGATATACTAATGGGCTCCTCCATATTCACCTTATCGATAGGGATAGGTTTATAATCATCATTAATAAAAAGGAGTGATCCATCCTCGCTTAGTACAACCATATTCCTGAAGTATTCGGTACCATAGGTAAAGGTGAAGCTTCGATAAATGAGATCCACCTTTTTAAAGGCTTTGGTAGGCATAATAACATCGAATATCATATTCTTTGTCAGCTCGATGGTTTCATTCCCCCGCAGGCAGATATTTGTTACTTTACCATCATAATATATTATCTCGGTACGGTCCCTGTTAAATATGATCTTTTTATAGTTCTCTGCGAGCATCCTTGTTTCATCCTGATATTTAACATACAGATTGCCGGGTAAATTATCGATACATAAACCAAAATAAATGAACTCTGCCCTATCTGATACAGCGACCGGAAGGCGGTCAGTACCAATAGAAACAGGAGTTAAATTCCCACTGCTGATATCGCTGATCAAAAATCCCTCTGTTTTAATACTTAGTCCTTTTAACGTGGAAGTGGTTTCCGAAGCAAAAAGAATCGAATTTTCATCCGGTGAGAAACAAAACGAGGAATAGTCTTGTTTCCCGGAATCAAGGATTATCTCTGTCTTATCAAGGGTTTGATACAAGAACAGAGCACTTCCGCCTTGCGGCTGTTTCTGGCTATACATGATGTATTTTCCATTATCCGATATAGCGAAGTTCGATATTCCCCTCTTTATAAGGCTTACTTCGGACTCATTCACATAATATAACGAATAGATACTAATCCCGGTAAACTTTTCTGTAACCACAATTGCTGCAGCAGTATGATCAAGGTTATATAATGCATAATTCGTATACATATCGATATGTTGCAGCTGTTCACCGTTGCTATTATAAATGTAGGTCTCCTGATTCGCTTGATCTGTATAATGCTGGATGGCATTCTCCGAGAGATAGGTGAATATTGGTGCTTCTGCTTCCTTCCTATTGAGCAGGAGAATAAGCAGAATTGCAGAAAGGATAACAGATACGATAAGTTTAAATAAGGTCCGTTGCTTCTTCTGCTTTTTGGGCTTCTCTTCAGGTTTCTCTTCAGTTATTACCTCAGGCCCGATATAGTACGCCTCCAGATTGGCGAAACCCTCTTCTGCTGCACTCTTCTGCATTTCAGAATTCTGATCATCCTTTTGAAGCTGTTCCTGTTCCTTAGACATAGCTCCTCTGTCACCCCTTCACCCATATCAATAATGATCTTTAATTATTCGTTAATTGCCTCGATACCGAGTTGCTTAAGCTTCTCCAGATGATCTCTCATATTCTGAAGCTCCTCCTGAGAGTGTCCCTCCCAATCCAATACTTCGCCAACGACTCTGAGTGGCTCGCGGGTGCGGTAGGATCTCGTAGGGTTACCAGGAAACTTTTTATCCGTCAGATTTGGATCATCCTCGAAGGTACCTGTGGGCTCCACAGTATAGATTCGACCGGGTCCTTCGCCCATCGCAAGCTCAGCTCCCCATTTAGCAGCATCAATTGTAGCTGTCAGGTATACGAAGTTTGCCTTCTTACGCTCTCCATAGTTAGAGCTATAGCCTGCTTCTATCAAGTCTCCCGGTTCCAGCTCGGCTTTCGTCCCGTGGTAGAAGGGCCCGGGGTCCAATGGTTTGTTGTTCTGCATATTATCTGTCATTTCAGTCTCTCCTCTTAGATTATATAATCGAGTTAATAATACCGTACATTATCTCTAATATACCGCTAAATCACTTTTTAAGTCAGTTAATCATACTATTCCATTATATCCCATCATTTATGATTTTCAACAAATCACATAAATTTTTAATCATATTCTAAACGAACAGAACGGCAGTCCTTTATTTCCGGATTGCCGCTCTTCTTTTTCAATATAATCTCTTATAGATCTCAAATTTCCGCTTTCCAACCACCTGGCGTTCCAGCCTTTGAAACTTGTCAGTTTGTATCTTCTGCTTTTTATCCATACAGACACATAGAATCGTTTCCTTACTGCAATTATCGGAGATGGCATCCATCATCCGGTTAACGCCCCCGCTCCCCTCATTCCATTCCGCCATATTTCCATAAGGGACATCCGTAATAATTATATCCGGAATAAAGGGCAGCAAAACAGCTTCCAGCGCATTCCGGACAAATACGGAGGCAGTAAGCTGATCCGATAAACGCTTTTCTATCCTGTCCATGCTATCTAATGCTTCCCGATGAGATTCTTTACCGAATTGGCTGTAAAGAGTTTCTAATTGTTTTCTTCTCTTCTTAATTCCTGCCTCAGTTAATAAGCTAAGGTTATCCTCCGCCAGCTTAATACTTCTCTCATTAATATCACTTCCATAGAGACTGGCTATGGTATTTCCTTTTAATAATCCAAGAACCGTTAACATATATGCTCCGCCGCAGCAGCAATCATAAAGAGTAAGCTCGGTTTTTCTGGCGGAATACTGCCGGCATCGTTCGTATAGCTCCAGCGTCAGCCTCACCGGAAAGGTGGGTTCGCCACCCATATGATATAATACTCTTCCACTGGCAAAGTCTTCAAAGCGATCTTTTTCTGCAAATATATACTCCATGTTGTGCTCCGCCTTTCAGTATATAGGTTACCATATTGTGGCTACTTTTACAACCAATCCCGAACAACCTATGATAAAATTCTGTTATCTATAAAGTAAAACCTCCCAGCCTGTGATTGGCTGGGAGGCAGATAATTTTAACCTTTATATAATTTACAGCCACTCATCAGTGTATGCTTAAGCTTCCAGAAAATAATAAGTTACCTCTCCATCCTTGATCATTACTTTAATTTTACAATCCCCAATGACTGTATAGGAATCTTCCATAATTCCGTGGGTATTATTTGAAGTAAAGGAATCATAAATTGCCTGATAAACCAAGGTAGGTTTCGAGGATATGGTAGATATCATAGCCTTTAATACTTCGGCGTTCTGTTCTGCCAGAACGGAACCTGTCAGCTTCACGCTGAGGGTTATCTTATAGCCTTTACCCGCCTTCGACAGATAGACGCCATCACCGTCCTTCACAAGGTGTGAGAAGCCGATTCGGTTACTATCAACGATAAGATCCGTGGATGCCAGGATCTTCTGATCTAATTCCAACTCCAGCTTACCCCAGTTCACTGCAGACCCACCCCAATCACTCAGAGTGTCCTTTACTGTTAGAAAGCGGTCTCTTACGGGAAACTCTACCCCTTCGATACTGATTACAGGAGGCTCCGGTACCGGAGTCGGAGTGGGTTTCTTCGTAGGTACCGGCTCTGAGACCGGAACCGTAGCGGGAATCGTGTTATACTTACTGAACAAAAGGATTCCCCGGTAGCTTTCATAGCCCTTCGTCTTAGTACTGGTAGAATACTTATAATTAACCAATTTACTTAAGGTACTGACCTGACAGAGGTTATAACTGCTCAGTTTACTTATATACGCTTTCTCCGGTGCATTCCCGGTAGTAAAGGAAGCGCCGTCGGTATAAATGTATTCCTTACTGTCCCTGGTAAAGGTGATGTACCTGTCTGTGCCCCTCTTTATTACGAAACCACTGCTGTTTTTCTTATAGGTAAGACCCAGTGCCTTGGAAATCAGCTTTGCCTTTACCATCAGGCTGCCTCCTTCAGATGTCTCGACCAGGTTTTCATACCGTTTCCAGGTACCGTTCTTCTGCTGAATTAAGACCAGATAGGGTTTGGAATTACCGGCATGGGTAATCCCCGTATCATGGAGAAAGAATATCAGGCTAAGAAACATAATTAACATAATAGCGATCATTCTATTATTAAGTTTAATGATATTTAACCGCTGCTTCACATCCATCATCCTTATGCCCTCTATCTGCTTATCTATCCGTCCGTCTGGCTATTCTATGTACTTCTTATTCATCAATTTCGAAGGAGCAGACAACAGAAACAGTAACCTCTTTTTCCAGGGATACGGTATCATTATCCACATAGCCGCCGTAACCGTATTCATCATAATAATCGTTGGGTACGGAATAGAGCGGAGTAACCTTGATATTGGAAAGCTTTGCACTTTTCAGCTGCCCCAGCTTGCTTCCTGCATTTTCTGCAATCAGCTGAGCTCTCTTCGTGGCATCCTGTGTAGCTTCTGCCAGCATGCTGACCTTCAGATCCTCCAGCTTGGTATAGTTATATTCCGGAGCATAGGACTGGAACTGTACTCCATCATTCAAAAGCTCGGTTGCACTTCTTGAGATTTCGGTAACCTTATCGATTTCCGAGGAGCTGATTGTAACTGTCTGTGCCAGATTATAATCCTCTATCTCATTGGTATAACCTCCGTATTCGTTGAGCTTGTGATTCTCTGTAATTGAAATAGAGGAAAAGATTAATTCATCTTCCGCAAAGCCTTTTCTTACCAGATAATTCTTCACCTTCTCCTTATCTGCCTCTAAAACGCTGTATCCGTCCTTCGGATTCACTGCCTGAACATCGAATACTCCGGACCATACAATCAAGTCGGAAATGATTTGCTGTTTGGTATAGCCTTTGATATCTATTGAGTACTTTTTCTGTTTAAACTCTGCCAGACCTTTTACACCGATGAAACAGGAAAAAACGATCGCGATTGACAGAATCGAAGCAACGATTATATTACCGATAAACTTTATTTTGTTTTCATTCATATTCATTCCCTCCAGCTGTTAATGTAATATTTTACAATATACTAATATTACTATTTAAGCCATTATTCCGCAAGTTATTATCCGTAATATTCAGAAAAAATTAAGATATCTAAAGCGGTTATTAATTTAGCTCCGTATAGATTTCCAGGTCTTTCAGCTTCTTCTTATTCAAAATATTATTTTTCATGGATATCTTCTCAGTAGCTCCGATTGGGATGGTCTTCTTGCTTTCTTCATAATAAACACTGAATTCTTCGATTTCTTGATCTGTTGTAATTGTATTATTCATTAAGGAGATTGCCACCGGAGTCCGATAAGCTGATTTCACCAGTGAGTTTGCTTTCTTAATCTTGATCCGGCAGTTTTCAATATTGGCGTAGATCGGATAGCTCTGGGTGTTCGGGATATCCAGTACAGCATATTTACAGTCAATGGTGCTGTCCTTAATATTAATGGAGGACGCAGGTGAGGTTGCGGCAGCCGTTTTATTCTCCCAGGCACTATAGGTTCCTGTGAGGCTGCTCTTTAAATTGAGATCACATTTACTCATATTAATCACTGAGTTTGAAGTATATCTATAACCTTCCAGGGTACTGAAATAATCCCATAATGCAAACGGGGAAGCAGGATTTTCATTATTCATCGTACATTCATTAAGGGTAACTGTGATGAATTTATTAAAATTGGAGGACCCGACTCCGAGATAACAGATATTCGTATGCTTATTCTTCGGATCGAATTCTTCGATAAAATCACATTGATTAAACTCGATTTCTACTGACTTCACTTCACCGTTATAAGCGGACCTTGACACGTCATAGATCGCAATCGGCAAAGTACGCTTCATCAGCTTTGTGTTCGTGGTCTCAAAGGTGCAGCCGGTAAAGGAGCCCCGTGCAGAGCCGGAGCCATACACTGCCAGGACTTCATCCGAGCTGGTATTGTAGAAATAACAGTTTTTACAATTAAAGCTTGTCACGGCTGCTGTTGTATTTTTGATCCATAAGCAGCCGCCACTTTCTGACCAATTATTGTTGATCAGTCTGACATTCTCCAGGATATTCTCTCCACTGCAGGCATACATCAGATGAACTCTAGAGGAGCCTTCCACCGCCTGTATCGTGACATTCTTCATTGTGATTTTTTGGAAGCCATCGGGATGGATTATATTAAACTCTCCTGAAAATTTTTTTGTCGTATGGTCGCTGTCATAGGTAAATGTTAAATCATAAATACTGTAGGTGGTTCCGGGCTTACCCCATCTGTTTCTTAAGAAGGTGTAGGTCTTATCATCTACCGGTGTATAGTCGTCATCAATCAGAATCGTTGCGTTATTTCCCTTGATGATCTGACCGTTATTCATATAGAGGCCGTCATTACATTTATAGGTTTTACCTGCCTGCAGATAAACTCTCTTGTTTTGATCCAGTGCATACACCAGGGCATCATGGTCGTTACGGATCCCATCGCCGACGGCCCCGTATCTTCTTACATCTCCGTATTTATATTTTGTATTTTTTACCCCCGCTTCCCCTTTGAGAATAGGATACTTCTCAACTTTCTTAAATTTATTAGCATCATAACGAAGCACTGTTTGTTCCGGTAATGACCGTTCGGCAGCTTCTATTCTGAGGAATTTGTCGGAACCCGAAAGCAAAATTGTAAACAAAAAAAGCTTTATTGTAAGTCTATATTTATGCTGTTTCATATTTCTTCCCCCATGAATATAATTGTAACAGGATGTAATGACACAATATGCGGATAGTACAAGTACCCATATATGATTTTATTAATTCGATCTTACTTTTATAACCTGTTTTTATCATTTTGATGCTAATATACTATTCATAAATCACCCGTCGCTGATATGTATCTTGTATCCGGAATTAACACGTGCATATGAAAAGACCCACTCATACATGATATTCATGGATGAATGGGTCCTATGTTTAGTTTACGATATCCAGTCTCCGATAGCCGAACCAATCCGGAGCATGGTCAAATACTTCTTTCGTTTCTGTTAGCTCAATGTAGTACTTCTCCCCATCAGTACTAATAAGACAGGTTTCTACATTAATAATATGATCGACATGATTTTCAATCTCAGCCGCTTGTACTTCCTCCGGTGCTCTGCTCTTCACCTCCTGTAGGGACTCTCCTGCAAACAATCCTACCTCATGGAGCTCCTGGGAAGACTCCTTCCGATAACCACCGAGATGTACAAAGTATAATTGTTTACCATTCTCAGGCTTCTCCTTCGTAAGGCGGATCGAATAGCCGTCTGCACCCCTGATCTGCTTATAGCTGTCCATATGCAGCTTCTCCGCCATTCCATACCAGCCTCGCTTTAAAATATCTACGGTCTCATCGATATGCTCAGCAGCCACGAATTGAACATCATGTACCTCCAGATTTCCTCCTTTTACCTTACCGCCCAAACTGATCATGTATAAGTTCATTCAGTTTACTCCTTTACTCCAAGTTACATTTTTCGATTATTACTGTATTGTAGCATAGGAAAGTCTTTTGGGCTATCGTAATACAACATTTCCTGATGATTATTTCTTTCTTATTACTTAATATTCAGCTTAATCTTGGCTTTGCTGTTTGAAGATAACCGTTTCGTGCTCAGTTTATAATCCTTTGCGTTTCCGATTTTCCAACCATTATGGTCCTTCATCTCTGTCTGTGATACCAATAGATATTTGGTTAATTTATTAGGATTGTCATTCCAGGTCGTATCTATCGCATACCATTTCTTATCTATTTTAACGATATTCCAGGCATGGCCATCATTATTAAATTCATAATCTTCATCATAGACCTGAATCAGCACCGTTTCGTAACCCATGGTCTTCAGAAAGATTTCTGTGAGTTCTGCATACCCATTACAGATTGCTTCTCCATACAAGAATGCATTCGAACCTTTTCCGGGATCCAGATCCGGATAAGAGCTGTAGACCACATGATCACAGATATACTTATTCACCTTACTGATTCTCTGGTAATCCGTCATGTTCTCCATTTTCCAGGATTTCACCAGCTTCTTAACCTCATCGAAGGTTTTCAGAACATTATTATGATCAAAGGTATAATCGACACCGCTGTTTTTCTTAGCTTCCAATTCCAAACCTACACTTAATTCCTTGGTTTCTTCATTCCAGGCATACTGATATTCATCCTCGGAATAAAGCTCATAATCCCATAGGTAGGAATACTCCTCGTTCAGATAATACTCACCGTTCAGCTTATAATATGTCTTCTTGTCCAGGTTTGATATATCAAACAGACCGTCCTTATAGATGATTTCATCTTCAAAGTAGTAATTCTCTTCGATATAATCCTGTTCATTCGGATCGAATTTATAGTACCATTTGTAGGTAAAGAGGTCTAAAAAATATCTGGTTTTCCAGTTGGACTTATCCATGTATTTTTTAGCATGGTCGCTATCAAGAAAGAATGGCCAGTCCTCATCCTCCTCAATTTCATTTTTTATTTTTTCTGCAGCCTCGCCTTGAATACTGATGGTTATTTCATTATATCCGTCTCCGACCAGTTTATAGAACTGTGTCCAGAATTCATCATAGGTTTTAACGGTAACACTTTTACTGTTTACTTTCGGCTTTGCCGCTTCTGCTTTCTGAGTAGGTACTTGATAAAGAATCGCTATCATAAGTACCAGGCAAATAATTAACCTCTTGATATTCCTCATAGGTCCCCCTTAACTATAATATTTTGCTTCAGTTTCGTTTACCAATGCTTTCACTTCCGCGATTTTACCAATAAGATAGGTTACAAACTTCTCTCTGGTGATACTGCCTTTTATGGTCTCAAACTCTGCTTCAATCGCAGCCATATTATCCTTGATATAAGTGATATTATCCCCAGTAACATCATATCCCTCATTCAGTATTTCGAGAATCCCATAGGTATCTGTTTCTAGTTGAAGGATTTTGCTATTGAACTCTGCCTCCTTAGCCAATATTTCTTTATATTTTGTAGAGTTTGAATCAGGATAGCTCGGTAAGGATGCAAAATAAGGTCTGACACTGATATGAGGGTTTTTATTGTTCTCCTTCTTGCTTACAAACCGAATCTGGTCATTATAGAAGTCATAAAAATAATGATCGTAGGTATAGGGATTACCTTCCTCTAAATTTTTCGCAAGACTTACATCATAATTCATTCTGGAGGAGGAATAATTCGTTTTCCTCGGATTGTGTTCATATTCAAGATAGGTTTTCTCATCAAGTACAGTGGTATTAAGAAACTGATCTACCATCGTATTCTCTGTTGTGAAAAGATCATAGAAGGAAACGTCCTTGCCCCGCTCTTCCCTGAGTGTCTCCAAATCATATACCAAACTGACGATATTAAAGTAATAATACTCCCCATCCAGTTCCACTACATTACAGTCCTCTACCGACCCGCAGGACTCATACATCAGTTCGCACCGTAATCCTGCGCAGTTCATCAGAAGCTCGAACAGATATCCAATTCCAATGTGTCTGGCCTTTCCATAAATCAAAGGATCCAGATAGTAATAATCTTTGTTATAATCAAACAGTGATTGCTTCGTGAATTTACTCCTGTAATTCTTTATTACTTCAATATTTTCGAAGATCCACTCCGTAATCGCCATCATCTTCTCATAATCGCTCATATCTTCCGTTATGACAGTATCTATAATGCTGTCTGCCTTTTTAGCAGCCTCGGCTTTTTTAATTGCTACTTCTTTACGATTTTCTGCAGCATAGAAAAATTCATCCATCTTCTTATAATAATTTGAGTTAAGAGCCATATAGATACTTTCATGGGCGATATCCGCATCCAGGATATGATTGTAAAGCTCCTTCTTCGTATAGACCCTTACCTTACACTGGGAGGTCAGCTTACCATAGCTGGCTGTTATGGTACACTTACCGGAGCTCTTACCTGTAATTACTCCGCTTTTACTGACGGTAGCCACCTTGGTATTACTGGACTTCCAGGTGACACCGGTGATATCATCATACCAATCGATGGGTGATCCTAAGACTTTTGCATGATATACGCCATAACAGGTCAACTCGTATTTATCCCCAACCTGGGCGATCAGCAGCTTCTGCTTCAAATCTATTAAGTCAAAGTTCTCCTTAGCATATGCCTGAGATAATACTCCCGGAAGTAATCCAGTCAGTAACGGTAACATCATCAGCACACATACGATTTTACGATATAGCCTGCTTTTTAATAAAAAATTTCTCTTTCGTACCATTTTCTGCTCCCTTAAGATAGATTTAAGTCCCTTATCCAATATATTACTGTAAATCATCCTTTTTTACAACATAATTTGCTATATTTATACAATAATAAAAATCCTGTTAAAGGTTATATGTCCTATAACAGGATTTTATAGTGCTTGGAATTAATGATCCTCTTCTCCTGTGTCATCCCATAAATCATAGAACTCCACATCGTCCCATTGATTGTCGATGGAATCATAAAAAACAGAATGATGATATTGATTTGAATCCTCATAATAGCTCATTTGATAGTAATATAATTCATGCTCTCCGTCGCTGTAATAATAGGTCGGCACATGATACCCCAGCAGAGCGGAATAATTATCAAGGATTGCCTGACTGCAGGGAATGGGGATTCTCTTCATCCCCGGGTAATATTTCTTCTTTACTTTATCCAGAATCTCTTCTGCAGTAAATCTGGTTCCTGTGAAATCCTTCTGTCCGTAATCATAATTCCATAGGGGCGGCATGGGATAATGCGGTTCCAGGATGAAATCTGCTTCCTCCCATGCAGCTGCTTCTTCAAAGGGTATCTCCCCCATAAGCTTGATCTTCCCCTCATATATCAAGAGGTCATCATAATCCTTCCCCGTAGTGTCTTCTTCTCCGGGTTCATAGGTTGTTCTGGTTTCAGCCTTTTTGCTCATCAAATTATAAGTATTAATCGTACCATTTAAATTAAAGGTATTATAACCTACCAATGTTATCGTACTGAGAATAAGTTTATTATCCCGATAGGTAAACGTATAGCTATGACCCCACCGATCCGA
>JAEZJW010000019.1 GCA_023415595.1 Bacillota bacterium | reverse complement strand
TGTTCAGCTTCTCACCCATATGTAGTTTTCCGTCCATAATCCAATCCATCAGCTTGTCCAATACCAGATCGGGTAATTTATTATGCTGGATGATGTCAGTGTTCATATTATTCATCGTAATACGCATATTTAAGTCCATATTATCCTCCATGATGCTTTTTGCGGCACCTTTATCAATCAGGATGCTCTTCTTATTATAATTTTATAACTCCAGCTTAGCTGCAATTCCTCTTAAAAATGCAACCTGAGCGGTCTCTTCAATCAATTCGGCTGTGTGCTCTGCGTTGATTGCATCGGGCCCGACCGCTACGACCCCATGATCAACCAGGATAAAGCCCGGCAGATCCGGATTCTCTCTGAAGATCTCATCTATCATCGGAAAATCTTCTCTTCTGACCATTGGTGACGGTACATCCAGTGACGGAATATCCGCACACATCTTAAGTCTGGAATGCCAGGTTACCCTAGGAAGGTCCTTCTTCGTGGAAGCCCATCCGATGGCGTAAGGGGAATGTACATGAAGTACCGCATTGACCTCCGGACATATCCTGTAGATATATCCGTGCAGCAATGCTTCTCTGGTAGGCTTACCTGTCCCCTCTACCAAATTACCGTCGAAATCCGTAATCACAAAGCCCTCGGGAGTACTGTCTCCGAAGGAACTGCCGCTTGCCTTTACGAGCATCAGATCCTTGCCCGGAATCCTGGCACTGGCATTACCGCCGCTTCCGGTCTGTATTCCTCTATTATAAGCTCTTTTACATGCTATTACAAGTTCCTCGGCAAGATTTTTTACTTCTTTTGTCATTATTTTCAAATCTCTCCTTTTTTGTTAATTTTATCTAAATAGAGTGGCAGAACCGATCGTATAATGCTGTTGAAGTTTTTTGCATCCCATGCGCTTCTTCCTATGAACAGTCCATCGATATTGGGCTTTCTTATCAGAAGCTCCGCATTGCCATTATTCACGCTTCCCCCGTACAGCACTGGGATATCGTTACCGGTTTCCTCACCGAACATGGAAATCAGTGTTTGCTTGATAAAAGCGTGCTTTTCATCTGCATAACCCTCATCTGCCGGGATCCCGTTCACACCGATGGCCCAGACCGGCTCATAAGCGACCCAAAGTCCGGAGGCTTGCTCCCTGTTCAGCTGACTGAGTCCCACCTTCAGCTGGATGCTTAGAATCTCATTACTGATTCCATAGTTTTTCTGCTCCAGGGTTTCCCCGATGCAGAGCAGGGGAGTAAATCCATGCTGGATAGCTGCAGTGACCTTCTTCTTCTCATCCTCATCGGTCTCACCTAGGATATGGCGGCGTTCCGAATGACCGATTTCGATGATGTCTATCCCGATTTCCTTAAGCATCAGAGGTGATATCTCTCCGGTAAACTGACCTTCTTCAGCCCAGCACATATTCTGGGCTCCCAGCTTAATTTTTCCACCCGGAACGATCCGTTTCGCTGTTTCCAGTGAAGTATAGGAAGGAATAACAAACAGTTCAAGCTTATTCCGGTCGATATCCCCGGTAAGGCTCTTTAGCTCCGTCAGGAAGGTGATCGTATCACTAATTGTTTTATACATTTTGGTGTTGGTACCCAGATAAAGCTTATCAAGTCTAGCCATATATGAGGCCTCCGTTTCATTATGTAACATTATGTTATTACAATCTGGGTTCAGGCAGTAAAATCATAGGGAATAGGAGAGTATATCTTCAGGTGCAGGGGATTCCTGCTTTATATCATTACCTGAACCCAAATCCGAAGAAACTTCCGATAGCAGTCTCTTCATCGAATGACAGAATGTGTTACCTTATTTTAGATTTTGCAGTTCAATATCACTGATTGCCTGGACCTTAGGGGTAGAGCTGCCGTCCTTAAAGGAGAGTCCCAGCCACTCATCGAGAAGTCTCTTCGCTACCTCACTTCCGATTACCCTTTCTCCAAGACAGATTACATTCGCATTATTGCTCAGCTTAGCTCTTTCCGCAGAGAAGATATCATGACATACCGCTGCCCGGATACCCTTGAACTTATTGGCTGTCATAGCCATTCCGATGCCGGTTCCGCAGATCAGTACTCCCTCCTTGGAATAATTGCTTTCGATGATATTATCGCAGACCTTCTTGGCAATCAGCGGATAGTAGGTAGGATCCTCCGGTGAATCGCATCCCATATCCTCTACCGTGATGCCTCGGTCCTTCATATGCTTGACTAATATATTTTTCAGACTGACAGCTGCATTGTCACAGCCTACAACGATTGTCTTCATAGCTTTTGCCTCTCTTTCAATTCCTCGATCATATGGCCGGCAGCTAATATACCCCATTCTCTGGTATCCAGGTTGCCGGGCACCGTGATCACATCAATATTGCTGTTCCCATTCTTCTTTAAGCGGTTAATCAGAATATCATCCACTTCCCTGTAATAAAGCTCTTCACCCGGTCCGGTATTATGTCTCATTCCCTCTGTCGGAAGCAGCAGCTTCACTTTATAGTCGAAGTTCTTTAATCTCTGTACTACGACTTCAGCTACCTCCTCAGCTTCCTCCGGAAGAATTTTAATATGGGCTGTCGTTGCATTATGCATCATATAAACCCTTTCCTCCATCCTCGGGGGGAATTCACCGACTGAGAAATCCACGAAGTCCAACCCTCCCGGGCAGATCACCATGGGCACTCTATGGGAGGCGGCCTTTAGAAGCCGTTCCCCTGCTTTAGTACCATAGGAGAAGCCGCCGCCGAAATATCCCGAGGTGATCTCATGGATCGTAAGATCCAGAATTCCGTCCACAAGTCCGTCCGCAGCCATCTGCTCCATCGTAGCACCGCCCACACCGGTGGTATGAAAACCGATTGCTTCCACGCCACAGCGTTCCAGCTCTTCGATCGCAGCGCAGGCACCGGTATTGGTGATTCCCATCAGAGATACGGCTACGACAGGCTTCTCACCTTTTTTTACTATACCGCCTGCGTTTTCCACCATTCCGATGCAGCAGGAACAGGCATTTTTAATGATCTGCCTGGTTACCAGATTCAGACCTGTAAAATCACAGATGGAGGGTATTACTACGATATCAGAACCGCCTACCAGACTTTCGAAGGTTCTCTTACCGCTGGCAACCGTAGAGGACATCACCTTAGGAAAACCAATCGGAAGTCTCTGCATCGCAGTTGTAGCAATAACAGTATTCTGGAGTCCTCCGACCGATATCACCCCATCCACCTTCTGATCCAAGTAAAGCTGATGCAGGCAGCCTGCTGCAGCCTCTGCCATGTAGGCTATCTTCTCGCCCTTGGTTCTTCCGATGAGATCCTCCCAGGATGACCCTCCGTATAAGGCTACTTCTTCTCTGGGGATATCATATCCCAGGGACTCGGATGGTCCTGTGGCAATATTGATCACCAGGGCTTTTAATCCCCTGTTTTCGATCAACTCCTTCATATAAGCAATTTCCTTGTATTTTGTGTCGCAGCTTCCGATGATTGCAATTGTTTTCATGTGCTACAGGGCCTCCTAATTGTAATATCCGCATTTCCACTGACACACCTCTATGCGAGAGCTTTCACTCTCGCATAGCAGCATATCTCATTAATTCTTACGTCCCAAAACAGGGGTATCCTTGATTCTTTCCAATAAGCTCATATCATGGGTCAGCAGCAGGAAGGAGCGGTCCTTCGCTCTGGCCTTCTGGTTTTCGATGCTTCTCCAGGCTTCCACGATATTGTAGAAGCGTCCGGGAGGCGTAATGTTATAGTGAAGCTCGGGAACCGGATCCAAATTACCCAGTACGAAGATGGAGTCTCCGGCGCAGATGTAGGAGCCCTCTTCCGTATCAACCTCAACCGACATATGTCCGGGAGAGTGTCCGAAGGATTCAAACACACGGATACCCGGGAGGATCTCTGTCTCACCCTCCACTGTCTCAAAGGTGCGGCCGGTTAACGGTGATACCACGCCTAAGGCAGGTGCTTCATAAGATTTGTAGTAAAGGGGAATCGGGTCAATAGCGAATTCATACTCCCTCTTATGTACGATTAATCTGGCGTTCGTAAATTTCTCAAGATAAAACATATGATCCCAGTGTAAGTGAGTAAAGATAACGATATCTATATCAGAGGTCTTATAACCGACCTTCGCCAGAACACTTTCGATATCCTGATCCGGTTCCTGCCAGGAACCCGGATGATGATAAGCATTGGCACGGTCGGTCCAGGACATACCTGTGTCAACCAGCACCAGCTTGTCCCCTCCTTCGATCAGGAAGGTGAATACCGGCAAAGGTACCTTTTCTGTCGGCACATTCTTTAAATAAGGTGCAACGGAGTGATGATAATGATATTGAAGCGGATAGGTAGGTACATATCCTGTGTTAAGTGGTCTAACTGTTAATCCCATAGTAATACTTCCTTTCTAGTTTTAATTATATTTTGTATAACATAGTGACCCTTCTGTTTTAGTATCCCCGCCTTTTTCTGATGCGCGGAGAAACCGTATCACGGCTGCTTATGCAGCCTTCTCCTGCTTACGCTTGGAGTTGATATCAAATAGTACCATCGCGATAATGACGATACCTACAACCATGGGCTGTGCAAAGGAGGATACGCCCTTCAAATTCATGACATTCACGATGATTGTAAGGATCAGTGCACCGATTACGGTTCCTCCGACACCGCCCTGGCCTCCAAGCATAGAGGTACCGCCGATGACAACTGCTGCCACCGTCTGAAGGCCATAAGCATCACCCATTGCCGCATCGGCAGCATTCAGTCTGGCTGTAATAATCATACCGGCGATACCGGCGCAGACACTGCAAATGACAAAGCTGGAGAGCATAATTTTCTTCACCGGCATACCGGAATACCTTGCGGCCTCCGCATTGGAACCATAGGCATAAACCTGTCTTCCGAAGGTTGTCCTCTGCAGCAGGATATATAGGATAATTACGATCACCGCAGCGATGATGACCAGATTTGGGATCGGTCCGAGATATCCGACACCAACCTGGGTGAAGTTCTTCGGGAGATCATAAATTACGGAACCATTCATGACGATGATTGCCATGCCGCTCATAACCCAGTTCGTGGCATAGGTAGCAATAAAGCTTGGGAGGATGCCAGCCAATGCTCCGTTGATCAGTCCGACCAGCACACCGATACCGATGCCGATCAGAAAAGCAACCCCAATCGGTACCCCTGCCTTTAAGAAACGTGCACAGATACAGCCGATAAATCCGGCAGTTGCTCCAACCGACAGATCCATGCTTCCGGTCAGCAGCACTGCTGTTAATCCCGAGCTTAAAATGAGCAGCACGCTTGCTTGCCGGAATATGGTAATCATATTATTCACCGTTCTGAAGTTCGGAGCTATGATTGCGGATATAAGAATTAATCCGATCAGACCGATTAAGCTGTAAAAGGATTTAGATTTTTTTAGATTCACAAAAAACTTACTCATCGTGCCCCCCTACTCTTTTGAACGGATACGGATTACCGCATCTATGATGATAGCGCTTAATACGATAGAACCAATGATTGCATTCTGGTAGATTGATTTCACACCAATGATATTTAAGCCGTTCTTAACAATCGTAATCAGCAGAACACCGAAGATGGTTCCCGTTACTCCGCCCTTGCCTTCTCTGAGTGAAGTTCCTCCAAGCAGAGTCGCTGCAACAGCCTGGAATTCCCAACCGTTAGCCACAGTAGGCTGTCCGGATTCTACTCTGCAGAGCGTGATGATTCCGGCAATACCTGCGATAAATCCGGCGAAGGCATAGGTTTTAATCAGACCTTTTGCGGGATTGATCCCGGCCAGAGTGAGTGCCTCACGATTACCCCCGAGTCCGATGATATTTGTTCCGAATTTCGTCCTCCGCAGGATAATCCATACCAGGAGGAACGTCAGTACCGCGATCCAAACCATCAGCGGTATAAATAAGATGGTCGTTTCTGCTACTATCCTGTAGGTAAAGCTGGAGAAATAGATGGAAGCACCGGAGGTCAGTAATAGTGATATACTGTTTACGATATTCTGCATACCGAAGGTAGCGATAAATGGAAGGATATTGCCCTTTGCGACGATAAGTCCGTTAACAGCCCCGATGCATACTGTCAGCAATACGGAGATTGCCATGCTGAGCAGCAGGGGTACTCCCCGCTTTGCCAGATATACAGTCATTACCGTTACAAAGCTGACTTGGGCGCCAAGAGACAGATCCGTTCCCTGTGTCAGCACGATACAGGTCTGTGCAAAGGCTACAATCATCAGCGGTGCTGATTGAATCAGGATATTCCTGAAATTAGCAAAGGACAGATAATTCGGTGAACTCAGGCTGAAAACGACGATGATGATGACCAGCATCCAGGAAACCGGCGGCAGTGCTTTGAATTTCTGACTAATTGTTCTCATTTGCGGCACCTCCTACTCCTAACATCCTGGCTCCGATCTGCTCGGAGGTATATTGTCCGCGTTTGCATTCATCCACCATCCTGCCTTCATGCATAATGTAAATTCGGTCGCTCATTCCGATTACCTCAGGCATTTCCGAAGAAATCATGATAATTGCCTTGCCTCCGGCAGCCAGCTGATCCATCAGCTTATAGATCTCCATCTTGGCTGCAACATCAATTCCTCTGGTAGGTTCATCAAAGATCAGAATTCTGGGATCAAAGCTCAGCCATTTTGCTAATACCACCTTCTGCTGGTTACCGCCGGACAGATATTTGCACAATTTATCCGGACTGGTCGTGGCGATATGAAGCTGTTTAATATAATCCTTTGATACTTCAGTTATTTTCTTATTATGAATAAATAGCTTGGGGAAGATTTTCTTCAGACTGACTGCTATGATATTAAGAGAGATCGATTCACTCAAAGCAAGTCCTTGCTTCTTTCTGTCCTCACTGACAAGTCCGATTCCATTCTTAACTGCATATACAGGGGATTTTGGTACAATTTCTTTCCCTTCGATCAGCACCCTGCCGGCCTTGATAGGATTAATTCCATAGATAAGCTGCGCCAGCTCTGTCCGTCCCGAACCGACCAATCCGGCGATTCCGACGATTTCACCTCTATTTACACAAATGTCTACACCCTTAACCTTGCCGGCATAGTCCTGCAGATTTTCGGTCCGGAGTACTTCACCGGAAAAAGAATTATCTGAACGGACATACACCTGGGAAACATCACGGCCTACCATCATGTTGACCAGTTCCTCATTCGTGCAGTCGTTGATGCCGACCGTTTTGATCTTGTGACCATCCCTGAGAATAGTAATTCTGTCTCCGATTAACGGGAATTCACTCATACGATGGGATACATACACAATTCCGATACCTTCTTTTTTCAGCCTGTGGATCTGATGGAACAGGGAAGCAGCTTCCCTTTCGGATAAGGCCGAGGTCGGTTCATCAAATATAATGATCCTTGGTTTATAGGATAATGCCTTAGCAATCTCCACCATCTGCTGTTCCGCAACATTCAGCTTCTTTAAAGGGCTTCTGACATTGATATATTCGCAATTCAAGGATTTCAGCAGAGCTGCTGCCTCTGCCTCCATTTTCTTATGATTAATAAAGCCTGTTTTTGTTCTGTATTCTCTGTTCAGGAAAATATTCTGTGCTACATTCAGATAAGGAACCAGTGTAAATTCCTGATAAACCGCTACAATTCCCTTAGCTAAGGCATCCTTTGTCCCATTCAGCTCCAAACGTTCATCCTCAAAGAATACCTCACCCGCATCCTGCCGGTATGCACCCAGAATAACCTTTGCAAGAGTACTTTTTCCTGCACCGTTTTCACCTACAAGGATATGTACCTCGCCCGCCTGAAGATCAAAATCCACATCATCCAGAGCCTTCATTCCCGGGAACACTTTTGTTATATGCTGTGCGGTTAAAATAGTTTTACCCATTGTTTCACCTCTTCCGGTAGTACCGAGATTTCTTATAGAGCTGCTGCAAAACTTCATTATGTAAATGGATGGAGCAGATTCCCGTCAATACCTTGGATATCCCTTGTTTTACAGCAGCTCACTGCTGCTACTTGATAACAGATTATTGAACTACTTTCCACCAGGCAATCTTATCCTTATACTCAGCTACAGTATCTGCGGTAATCAAAGGCTTGTCTGCTGCGGAAGGGAACGGTACAAAATCGCTGGGAGGTGTAGTACCGTCATTTAAGTACTTTACTGCATATGCACAAGCAATAAAGCCTGAACCATAGGGATCGGTATTATAAGTCACATCAAGGTCACCAGCTTCAACTGCTGCTGTTGCATCGGCACTTCCGTCAAAGCCGCCTACGATAACATCGCTCATGCCTGCAGCCTTTAATGCCTGTACGGCTCCTAAGGCACTTTCATCGTTCATTCCGATGATTGCATTGACATCGGTATATTTCTGAATTAGGTTCTCTGTAACCTGCATACCCTCTGTTCTCTTAAAATTAGCTGTTTGGGATGCAACGATCTTAATGTCGGGGTATTTTGCAAAGGTATCGTTGATACCGTTCAGTCTCTCAATGGCGTTGGCTGCTCCCGGAGGTCCCTCTAAGATGATGACATTTCCCTTGCCGCCAAGCTTCTCTGCAATTTGTTCAGCAATTACTTCGCCGGTTTCCCTGTAGTTAACACCCGTTCTTAAGAAGGTAGGCTCTGCTGCAGGGGTACCAATGGTAAGAACGATGATGCCGGCATCCTGAGCTTTTCTGACACCGGGCATAATTCCGTTGGAGTCGGCACAATGCACGATAATTGCCTTAACTCCCTGCTGAATCATGTCTTCCATAATTTTAACCTGCTCTTCCACGCTATCCGCTGTGGCAGGTGCCTGTGTGATGGCTTCAAACCCCATAACCTCACCGGCATATTCAACACCCTTTGCCTGGGCAACCATGTACGGGTTTGTTGTATTCTTTGCAATATAACCAATTTTATAAGAGCTTGCTGCTTTTACCTCAGTGCTGACAATGGCCCCAATTCCGCTGATCGGCAGTTTAGTATCAGATACAGGCTCCGCGTCCTTTGCAGTATCCGTACCTTTGGTTTCGTCCTGCTTATCTCCTGCATTCGTTTCTGTCTTCTGTCCATCCTTTGCGGTCCCATCAGTCTTCTCATTCTGCTTTGGTGTACTGCAGCCTATTAATGCAATACAGCATATCATTGTTATTGCAACAATTGTCAATAACCTTGATATTGATTTTTTCATCTTTGCTACCTCCTTATAAGTTGTGCCTTCTCCAATGATTTTTAGTTTGGATATTGGATACAATATATTTGTTACATGTAAATACTACCACTTACGATCCATCCTGTCAACAACTTGTATAAAAATTTATTCAATAAACTTTTGTTTATGGGAATAATGCACAATTACCCACTTAGCCCTCCGTGTAAAGGGGATCTCACTGTATGATAGAAGCTGTTCAAAATAAGTTTTTGCTTGCGGAAAGCAATAAAAGGGTTTATAATTGGTAAAAATAAAGAGTGTATAGCGTTGATAAAAGCTACGATTTCAGAATTCTGCAGAGAGCCGGTGGTTGGTGCGAACCGGCGATGGACGAAATCCTTCCACTTTTGGAGCTATTGGCGAGAAGCCAAAGGTTAGTAACCTTTATCTTACTTTCGAGTGGCAGGTTTATACTGCAATTTGGGTGGCAACGCGGATACCTTCCGTCCCATGAGTTCTGGGATCGGGGGTATTTTTTTCGTATAGGAGTAAGATGTCAAAAGCACCTGCGGTGCTTTCCGGATACAATAGATTGCTATGCAAGCTCGCTTGTAATAGCAATCTATTGTATCTGGAAAAAGTGCGAAGCACCTTTTGACCCCTTACTCCTATACGGAAACTTTAACACCTGAACCGGAACACCCGCTACATCTATCCTATTAGAATTACGTTTGAGGAGGAAAACTATGCTTGATTTAAAATTCGTAAGAGAGAACCCGGAGCTGGTGAAGCAGAATATCCGGAACAAATTTCAGGACCATAAGCTTGGACTGGTGGATGAGGTAATCGCACTGGATGCGGAGAACCGAAATGCAAAGCAGGAGGCTGATAACCTTCGCTTCGAGAGAAATAAGATCTCCAAACAGATCGGCGGATTAATGGCACAGGGGAAGAGAGAAGAAGCCGAAGCCATGAAGAAGCTGGTGACCGAAGAATCGGAACGGCTGGCCGTGTTAGAAGCCAGTGAAGCAGAGCTGGAAGAGAAGATCAAAAAGATTATGATGACCATTCCGAATATCATAGATCCCAGCGTACCGATCGGTAAGGATGACAGTGAAAATGTTGAGGTGAAACGTTACGGCGAGCCTGTGGTTCCGGATTTCGAGGTTCCTTACCATACAGAAATCATGGAGAAATTTAACGGTATTGACCTGGACAGTGCGAGAAAGGTTGCCGGCAACGGCTTCTACTACCTGATGGGTGATATCGCAAGGCTTCATTCCGCAGTGATCTCCTATGCCAGAGATTTCATGATTAACCGTGGCTTTACCTATTGCATCCCTCCGTTCATGATCCGCAGCGATGTCGTTACCGGTGTCATGAGCTTTGCCGAGATGGAAGCCATGATGTATAAGATAGAAGGAGAAGACTTATTCCTGATCGGTACCAGTGAGCACTCCATGATTGGCAAGTTCATCGATACGATCCTGCCCGAGACCTCCCTGCCCCAGACCCTTACCAGCTACTCTCCCTGCTTCCGTAAGGAGAAGGGTGCCCATGGACTTGAGGAAAGAGGAGTCTATCGCATCCATCAGTTTGAAAAGCAGGAAATGATCGTGGTATGTAAGCCGGAGGACAGCATGAAGTGGTTTGACGTATTGTGGCAGAATACCGTGGATCTGTTCTGTTCCCTGGATATTCCCGTTAGAACACTGGAGTGCTGCTCCGGTGACTTGGCCGACCTGAAGGTAAAATCCGTCGATGTGGAAGCCTGGTCTCCGAGACAGAAGAAGTACTTCGAGGTCGGCAGCTGCTCCAACTTAGGGGATGCACAGGCAAGACGCTTAAAGATCCGCGTGAATGGAGAGGATGGCAAATACTTTGCCCACACCCTGAATAATACAGTGGTAGCTCCTCCGAGAATGCTGATCGCATTCCTGGAAAATAATATGAATGCTGACGGCACCATCAATATCCCTGTTGCCCTGCAACCATATATGGGTGGAATGACCCTCATCAAGTAGGAATAAATAATCCCAGGATTGCTTAACCGTAAACCGGTCCAGCCTCCTGGGATATTTTTTACCCGATTTTTCCTATAAATATTTCCCTTAAAATAGTAATTGCTAATTTTGTGGATTTATTGACTATTTATGTGACATCCCTCCGATCGAATCAGCCGGATAACACTTATGAATTTTTCACATATAATAGAATGATCGTTATAGAAAAGGCTGATTTTTATGTTTCAAGATCAACGAAATATTAACCGCATTATGTCGTCCCTGAACAGGTCATTTGCTGATTACTATTCAGAGCTCCAAAGATACGGTATCCAAAGATCCATCTCCAGACGAATCATATCTAACATTGTGGCTTATGTATTGCAGAACGAAAATAATTACAGAGGTACCGAGGCAGAGGTAGCGGAGCAGTTAACGGATGCTCTGATACGGAATAACTATGCCGTATACTTTACATTAAGAGCTTTTGGCATACCGGATAACCGAATCCGTGAATTATTACTGGCAATCATCGTGATTATTCTGAGAAGGGAACCTGAATCACGGCCAGGTTTTCCTTTCCCTCCGTTCCCGCCTACCCCTCCCGGTCCGCCATCCCCTCCTGCCCCTCCGACAGCAGGCTGGAGTAACTGGGAGGATCTTGGAGGTGTTCTGACCTCTGCACCGGCGGTAGCCTCCTGGCAGCCAAACCGTCTGGATGTCTTCGCCAGAGGACAAAATCAAGCGGTCTGGCACATATGGTGGGACGGCAGGCGTTGGAGTAACTGGGAGGACCTCGGCGGTATCATCCTGTCAGCACCGGCTGCAGTATCCTGGGGGCAGAACCGTATCGATATCTTTGGTGTCGGCCAGAATCGCGCCCTTTGGCATAAATGGTGGGATGGCCGGCGCTGGAGTGACTGGGAAGACCTCGGCGGTATCTTGAACTTCTCGCCGGCAGTCGCCTCCTGGCAGGAAAATCGTTTGGATGTCTTCGGTGTCGGACAGAACCAGGCTCTTTGGCATAAATGGTGGGATGGCAGTCGTTGGAATGACTGGGAGGACCTCGGCGGTATTCTGACTTCTTCCCCTGCTGCCGTATCCTGGGGACGAAATCGGATCGACGTCTTCGGAAGAGGACAAAATGAAAGCCTCTGGCACAAATGGTGGGATGGAAGACGCTGGAGCGATTGGGAGGATCTCGGCGGTGGGCGGATTACTTCCGGTCCTGCAGCTGCCTCAACCGGGGAAAACCGCCTGGAGATCTTCGCAAGAGGGAGACAGAACCAGCTGATCTATCGTACCTGGGATGGCAGGCGCTGGTCGGGCTGGCAGGACCTTGGCGGAGTAATAACCTCTGAACCTGCTGCCGTATCCTGGGGAGGTAACCGTCTTGATGTCTTTGCTACAGGTCAGAATAATCATCTCTGGCATATCTGGAGAGGATAAGATGAAACAGACTACCTAAAACCAAGTTACAGGGTATCTTATAACCCTGCCGAATAAAAACACCTCTCCGCCGGCAGAAACATTAGAAAGCTTTCTGTTCGGCAAAGAGGTGTTTTTTATCTTAATCTATAGCCCACTGACATTCATATTCATGATTTTAACCGCAGCAGGTCCTTCATAGTGATTATCCTTCTGAAGCTCCGCGGATAGATACAGTTCCCGATGCAGTTCATTGATATTGCCGGTTACCGCACCACCGGTTAATGGTATCGTCCTTTCACCATCATAATACCACCCAAGCCGAACCTCTCCGCCAAAATCACCCGTCACCGGATCGACGTTAAAATCGGAGAAGGAAGCCACCTCAAAGTAAGGCTCCTGCTTCAGTTCCCTTAAGCTCCTGCTGCCTGGGCTTACCACCATGTTGCGGATGGAACCGGTAGGTTCTACACCCATATAATGTGCATAACGGGTGTTCGCAATGTATCGCTTCAAAATGCCGTTCTCCAATATGGTTACCGGCTTTACCGGGAAGCCATCCTCATCAAAGCCCTTGGAGTACGTGGAACCCACCAGATAGGGATCCAGTTTTAAAGTAATCCGGTCTCCCTCCACTTCTTCCCCCTGAATCTTATCACCGATCTGCCAGATGGAGCTGCGGTTATATACGGAAGCAGCATTGCTTTTCGTGCAATAATAGGAGAAGAAGTCCTTTACAGCATCCCTGGTGAGGAGTACTGCTGCTTTTCCTAAGGAAGGCATTGGCTTCGCAACTGCCTTCTCCCTGCTTAATCGGATCATTTCATCTACTTCTCCCGTGATCGTATCCGGTTCAAATTCAGAGAAATTAAGACACTTATAAAGCTCAATCTCCTCCCCTTCTTCCTTCCAGCATGTGATGAATTCCACCATACAGTTATAGGTAACGGCATCTTCATCAACCCCCTCCGAATTCACCACATGGGAGTAGATCCTGTTAAGGAATATCTCACAGGAATTAATACCGCCCTTCTCAAACTGATCGTTCTTATAGACCGCTTCCGTCAGCAGGTTCATATAGTAAGACAGGCTCTCCTCAGAGAAGCTGCCGGGCTCCGTCTTACGATAAGAAGATGGCTTCACCAACGGATAATAGGGGTTCTTGGCAAACCTTGCTGCAAAGGCCGCATCCTCCACTGCTTTTCGGATCTCTTCCTCACTCATGGTTGGATGGAGCTTTGTTGTGGATGAGCCCTTATAACGGGTCCCGTTATCCTCAAAATCTATGTACACGGTTAAACTGTAATGATGAACCCTTTTTGCCCGGTCCATTTCCACATTCCTGCGGATAAAGAACAGCTCGCTGGCTTCCGTCATAATTTCCGTAATGACGTATCCGCTGATCACATCCCTTTTACTATTTAAAATCATTATGATCTTATCCAGCATTAACCCAACCTCACTTTCGTTTTGATGTAAGGACCGCCATTTGCCGTCTTTACGAGTTCCTTATGCCCTTTGCCGCAATATCCTACTCCATCCAGAAAAACTTCCTCCGATACCATACTGATCGAGTTCAGCACTTCCGGAACATACCCGGTCATGATCACCGGTGAAATCAGATTCCCGGTAAGCTTTCCATCGATAATCTCACTTCCGACCAATGCAATGCACTGGATCCCCCAGTTCTTCGGATCCTCCATTCCACTGTACATACCTTCAATCAGATAACCCTTTTGTACCGAGGCAATCATGTCCTCATACCGGTCAGTTCCCGCCGCAAAGAAGGTGTTCGTCATCCTGGCATAAGCCTTCCGCTCAAAGGTTTCTCTCTTCCCGTTACCGGTGGGTACTGTTCCCAGCTGTAGGGCAGAGAGCAGATCAGAGATTCCTGTCTGGAGGATACCCTCCTTAATTACAGTCGTATCCGTACCCAGCGTACCTTCGTCATCGAAGAGATAGGAGGACATATGCCATGCGGCTGCCGCTCCCTCATGTAAGGTTGTCTTAATGGAAGCCACCTGCTTACCCAGATACTCTGCTCCCTTTGCTCTGCCCTTCACGAACATGTCCATCTCCACCCCATGTCCGAAGGCTTCATGCGCGATTAATCCGGCAATGTCCGGAGAACAGACGACCTCATACTCACCGGGAACCACTGTTTTCGAATCTAGCAGCCGGATGCTCTGATCGATTACCTTCGGATACTGTTCCTGCAACTCGCGAACAACTTCATAGCCCCTCATTCCCGATACCGGAGCAAAGAAATATTTCACCTTATCCTCTCTGCGGGCTATGGAGTTTAGTAATCCTTCTCCCAGAATATAGGATTGTTCCAGATCCTTCTTCGCCGAGATGAAAATTTTAGAGACGTGGATATAGCTGTAATTGGCATGGAAGTTCACGAGCAGATCCGATGTTTTCAGGGCTGCATCCCTGATGGCGGTCAGGTCCCGGACCACCTGCTCCGGGCTGATCTGCTCAGGATCGATATCCACCTCACCCAGGAAGCTTCTATCCAGCTCCTCTTCTTCGATTATTTTATACGAATTTACTTTAATACCGTCTGCCAGCTTGTTTAATTTATGATGAATATCTTCGATAATGGAATTAAACTTATCCTCGTTGATTTCATTAAAGGAATACTCAGAATAATTCACACCGTTATGGATTCGGACAACAAAACCCCGTTCGGTAAATATATAATCATTTACTTCAATTCCGGTTCTGCTTACCCTAAAGCTCTTTCCCTTGGTATCGGTGCCCAGTACAGACACATACCCGTATTGTTCCGAAAGCTTATGTACAAGCTTTTTTAGAAGTGGCTTGC
>JAEZJW010000197.1 GCA_023415595.1 Bacillota bacterium | reverse complement strand
AGATGATGGCTAAGAAGCCTACCGAAGTAATCATTCATGCAGTTACGGGAATGCTTCCGAAGGGACCTTTAGGAAGATCCATGATCGGAAAGTTACATGTGTATACCGGAGCAGAGCATCCTCATGCAGCTCAGAAGCCGGAAGCATTAGAGATTAAATATTAATCGAGAGGTTGAAAGGAGGAAATTACATTGGCTAAGGCAAGATATTACGGAACCGGAAGAAGAAAGAGCAGTATTGCCAGAGTTTACTTATTACCCGGTACAGGTAAGGTTACAATAAATAAAAGAGATATGGACACCTACTTTGGTTTAGATACATTAAAGCTGATCGTTCGTCAGCCTCTTGCAATTACCGAAACAGCAGACAAATTTGATGTTATGGTAAACGTTAAGGGTGGCGGCTTCACAGGCCAGGCAGGCGCAATCAGACACGGCATCTCCAGAGCATTATTACAGGCAGATGCAGATTACCGTCCTGTACTCAAGAAGGCAGGCTTCTTAACCAGAGATCCTCGTATGAAGGAAAGAAAGAAGTACGGCTTAAAGGCAGCGAGAAGAGCACCTCAGTTTTCAAAGAGATAAGCAGTTACTTGCGAATTCGAAGTATAAAAAATGCCCTGGAGAGTTTACTCTCCAAGGGCTTTTTTTATACTTCGAAATTCGTAAGAATGCAAGAGATGACCGAGATGAAGAGAGCAGAGCGAGCGTAATCGAGGTTCAGCGCTTGCAATTCGCAAGTAACTGCTTATTATCTGCGTCACGGCGTAGTCATCTGAGATGACCGAGCAGAAGCGAAGCGGATGTAAGGTTCTCTGATGTGAAACGCGGGTATAACTATCGCGTAGAGATACAAAAATGCCCTGGAGAGTTTACTCTCCAAGGGCTTTTTTTATACTTGTAGTTCGCAAGTAACTGCGTGTATTATTTTTATTTATGATTTACTTTATCGTATTTTGTAGTATAATGTAAATAAATGCAAATAATACCAGTAACAAATTACATACGATTAAAGGAACATAAATTATGCAAAACACTTATAACAGGCTTTTGGGGATATCAGTTAAGTTTACACTTCTCATAATCGGATTTACCATACTGGCAGTTATGCTCCTTTACGGGAATGCGGAACGTGATGTAGCAGCTGTTGAGGAGTATATGGAGGGGACGGTACTCTTGAATTTTTTGGTGGTCGGAGCTGCTAAGGGTACATTAATTTTTATGAAGATATTTTTAGTTCTTGCTGCTATTGTTATTATGCTGCTCCATTTATTCTTACACCTGGTGGCGAGACTTCTTCAGAGTGGGGAACCGGAGGGCTGGAGGAATCAGGCAAGCCTGGTCTGCGTAATTGTTGCATTCTTGCTGGAACTGATTCTATTTGTTGTTTCATTATTGGCATCCTTCGGAAATTATGCTATATCGATCGCTATGGCTTTAATCATATTTGCAGACGCCTATTCCGAAGTTAGGATATGGAAGGATGGAAAGGCTAGTACTAGCAACCAACAGTAAGGAAAGGAAAAGACTCTGATGAAAAAATATTTAATACTCCTGATCGCTATAAGCGCTCTACTACAGACCGGATGTGGTACGATGGATGATAAAAAGCCAGTCCGGAATCATACGGTGAGAATAGAGAGGCAGGATGCCACTGACAGAAAGTTAAAGGAAATGAAGAGAAAGGGATATGACGGTATTTCACTGGGGAACTTGGGTAAAATTATTGAGAAGGATCATGAACTATTAATAGAAACAGATTATAACTATCATCCTGTCCCGGATCAATATAAGGATGTGGTTGCACCGGGGGATGAGGTATGGATTGTTTACTCGGATGCAAAGGTATCATCCTATGATAATGATACAGTAACCTTCACTCATAAAGATATTCAGTTGTGTAAAGTAGTCACATCGGAAGAACTATTAGAACAATATGACTGTCAAAAACGTAATACCTATTATGCCACATACGTTTTTAAGGGAGAAGGTACCGTATATGATAATAGATACGCTCCTGCGATAGGATATTATGTTGAGAGTATGGATTTTTCCTTTTTAGAGAACAGGTTATATTCTTATAATTATTTGGATCAGGTTTATTTATCCACCTATTGGAGCTCAAGTGAAGAGGATGATGAATTAAAGGATATTAGAAGATTATACGAAATATCCGGTACTGGAATTGAGGGATACATAGAAAGCTTCAATGAATATGGAATTGTCTATTAAAGGATTGCTAAGATTACTTATGCAAGTAGTATTAAGTAGTTTCAGCTGAAAATGATATCAGGAGCAGGAGACAGTATGAGCAAGGCAGAAAAGGCAATCGTTACCGTATTATGCATGATTTATGATGGAGATAAAATACTGCTTCAGGACCGGGCTTCGAAGACTTTTTATTATTCATGTAATAAAAGCGGCTTGTTTCCTTAGAAACAAGCCGCAAATTATTTTATTTAAACGAATAAAGTGCTACTGCTTTATCAGGGTATATAGCTTATAGGAAGCCATATTGACCATCTGATAGCCTTCCGCACCCTGCATATCGAAGGAAATAATATAGTCCATTTTGCTGACAGGGGGAGCTTCGGTATTGCCATCTCTGATCAGTTCCTCAGGGAAAAGTACCAGATATACTCCGTCTCCTTTATTTAGCTGCATCGTAGCGTTTTCTACATCACTGCCGTAGGTACCCTGATGCATATTGGCTTTATCCTTTGTAACGTCCTTATACCATTCATAGGTGCCGTCATCATTTAATACCAGATAACCGCTGTTCTTTACTTCCCATTCACCGACGAGGAATAGACGGGCTTCGGCCTCATTCGCTTCGTTAGAAACATCGGTCATTTTCACATCTGATATGATTTTCATGGCTTCTTCTAGCCCTGCTTCGTAATTCTTGTCCGTTGAGGTGAAGGAGATGGAAGCAGCATTATAATATTTTCCGTAAAAACGCTGATAAACCTTTTTGATGTCGGAACCTTCGATAAAGCTAAAGCCATATTCGTACCAGGTAGTACCGTTAACCTCTATCTTGGTGGGTTCCAGTATAACCTGAAAACCTTCCGTCGCGGAATTCATCTCCTCAAGGAATTTAATCATATCAAGCGGATGCTGATAAGTACTTTCCTGAGATACGGAGAAGGTCAGCAGATTACCGGCGGCATCATGTAATTTCAGTGGAGCACCTTCGTCTGTTTTGCTTAAACCCCATACCTCCGAGTCGTAATGACAGGACAGATTACCTATATTAATCGCTGTAAGCTCATTTTTCTTGCTGCAGCCTGTGAGCAGCAACAAGGCTGATATCATAATAAATACTTTTATCAGGTTTTTCATTATGTACTCCCTTCACTTTCTTAACATTGGTAAGCCATGCAGAACTGACGGCTACAAGAATTAATGTTACACTCTAATTGTGAAAAAAACAAGGATTTCCTATGAATAGTCAAATAAAATATCATAATTTTGGATTTGTTATAAGGTTATACATAATTCTTTACCAGGCGAATAAATTCTTCCATACCGGGAGTAACCCATTTGTTCTTATGGTAGAAGAGCTGCCCCTGCATCTTAAGATTAAAATCCTTTGCTTTCAGTAGGATAAGCCGTCCGTCCTTCAGCTCTTCTGTGACCGTAAAACGGGGCAGAACGGATATGCCCAATCCGGCTGTTACAAACTTCTTGATGATATCCGTATTTCCAATCTCCAAGAAGATGTCCGGATGAGAACCGTGGCCATAGAACTGCTTCTCGAATAGAGCTCTGTAGCTGCAATTTACTTCGGTCAGGAGGAAGGTCTCACCGGCCAGGTCGGACAGTGTCAGGCCATCCTGATAAGAAAGCGGATACTCAGAAGAGCAGATAATGCAGATGTCATCATAATAGCTGTATACCTTCAGCCAGTCCTCCTTAACAATTTCCGAATCAAAGGTCCAGAGCAGGTCAATTGCATTTGTATTCAGCAGCTGGCTCAGCTCGTCGAAGGTTCCGGTCCGGATTACCGTACTAACCTCAGGATAAAGGGAATGATACTCCTTAAGGATATCGGGAAGATATGAGGTACAGAGAGATTCCAGGATACCAAGCCGGAGTTCACCTGAGGGAGTCGTATGGTGCTTCAAAGCCTCCTTTGCGTTCTCTGAAGCTGCAACTATTGTACTCGCATAGGATAAGAACATTCTCCCATCCTCTGTGAGCTGCAATGTCCTTCCAATTCTATCAAATAGTCTTACCTTCAGCTCGTTTTCCAGCTGCTTGATCTGCATTGTCACTGCGGACTGGGAATACCCTAATTCCTCCGCTGCTCTTGAGAAGCTACCATGTTCACAGATCTTTTGAAAGGATATAATATTCCGAATCTCCATACGCCCTCCACCTATTAATATTTTTGAATTATATTATATAAACTATAAATTTTACTAATATGATTACCTATGATAACCTTTTCCTGTAAGAAATTCAAGAAATTTTGTGAGGTGAAGGAAATGGAGGAAAAGGAAATCAGAACAGTTAAGATAGCGTTACTGGGGCTGGGAGCAGTAGGATCGCAGCTACTTCTCATGCTGGCCCGTAACGAGGAGGAACTTCGTGTAAAATATGGAATCAGAATAATGATTGAGAAAGTACTGGTCAGGGACAGGAATAAGGGCAGGAAGGTGGATGTGACCGGACTCGTGCTTACCACTGAACCGAAGGATATTCTGGAGGATGAAAGTATCGATATCGTAGTGGAATGTATGGGAGGAACCGGGGCAGAGAAGGCCAGGGATATCATTCTGGCAGCGATGAGATCTGGAAAGGCAGTTATTATGTCCAGTAAGAAATGTCTTGCGATTTATGGAAGAGAGATCGTGAATGCGGCAGCCCGGTATCATTGTGGCTTCCGTTATGATGCTTGTGTTGGCGGCTGTATTCCGATCGGTTCTGTCCTGAGGTCCATGGCCAAGGGGGAAAAAATCAAGTCAATCTATGGGATTTTTAATGCTACATCCAACTATATACTTACCCGTATGAGGGAAGAAGAGCTCTCCTACCAGGAGGTTCTTAAGGAAGCCCGTGAGCACGGATTTACCGAGGAGGATCCTTCGGATGACATCGATGGTTTTGATACCCTGTATAAGCTGATTATCTTAACAGGCTTCGGAACGGGAGCATGGCCTGACTATAAGAGCTTTGCAGCAGTACCCGTCTCTACGGTAACGAGGGAGGACATCCGGGAAGCAGAAAACAATCATAGCGTAATCAAAGCAATTGGAAGTATTACAGTGAAACCGGAAGGCCTCTCCTGCTACATAGGCCCCAGTCGTCAGGAGAAGGGGTCCTTATTAGCAGGAGTGAACAGTAATTATAATATGATATTTATTGATACGGAGCTCAGCGGGACAAGAGCTTTCTACGGTCAGGGTGCTGGTGCACAGCCGACCGCCTCGGTGATTTATGATGATATCTTCAGTCTGATCACAGGAAATGAAATGGTAGGGGCCGGAAATTATTCATTACCGCTCCAGCAGTAGGTGCATAGCTTGCAGGGGCTAATGCCGACGGATTGGACCATATCATCCAGCCTATGGTATCTAAGAGAGGTAAAATTAAGCTCTTCGCGGATCCGATCCAGCATATTTGCGTAGCGATCAGAGTCAGGATCCGTATATTCCTTCAGCACCTTATCTGCATTATCGCCTTCGACCTTACTGATGTCACGCCTGGTGATCAGATCCATGTCCGAGGTGGAACGGGAGAAATTCAGGTATTTGCATCCGAACAGCAGGGGTGGGCAGGCAGGCCGGATATGAACTTCCCTGGCTCCGCTTTGGTATAGGAATTCGGTGGTTTCCCTCAGCTGCGTACCGCGTACGATGGAATCATCAATGAGCAGGAGGCTCTTATCCTTGATCAGGTCATGAACCGGTATCAGCTTCATCTTCGCAATCAGGTTTCTCTGGCTCTGCATGGTCGGCATAAAGGAGCGCGGCCAGGTTGGCGTATATTTGATAAAAGGTCTGGAGAAAGGAATCCCTGAAGCATTGGCGTAGCCAATCGCATGGGCGGTTCCGGAATCGGGAACTCCCGCAACAATATCCGGATTTACATTATCGCGCTTGGCCAGCAAGGCGCCACAGTTATATCGCATCTGTTCCACAGAGACACCCTCATAGGAGGACGAGGGATAACCGTAGTAGACCCAGAGAAAGGTGCAGATCTTCATCTCTTCCCCGGGCTGAATCAGAGTGGTTACTGACTCGGGAGTAAGTACAACGACCTCACCCGGGCCCAGCTCCTTATAATCGGTATATCCGAGATTAAGATATGCGAAGCTTTCAAAGGCAGCACAGTATGCGTCTTCCTTCCTGCCAATGGCAACCGGTGTTCTTCCCAGGCGGTCCCTGGCAGCGTAGATTCCCCTCGGGGTCATGAGCAGGATCGTAATAGAGCCCTCTACCAGCTCCTGGGCATACCGAATTCCTTCAATCAGATTTTCCTTCTGATTAATCATAGCCGCTACCAGCTCCGTGGCATTGATGTCACCGCCGCTCATTTCGAGAAAATGAGCATTGCCCGACCGGAAGATTTCCTTAACGATCGTCTCTGTATTATTAATCTTGCCAACCGTGGTGATGGAATAGGTTCCGTGATGGGAACGGACAATCAGAGGTTGGGATTCATAATCGGAGATACATCCGATTCCTAAGGTTCCCTCCATCCGGCTGATATCCTTTTCGAATTTAGTGCGGAAAGGGGCGTTCTCAATGTTATGGATTGCACGGTCAAAGCCGCTTTGACCATATATAGCCATACCTCCCCTCCTGGTACCCAGGTGTGAATGGTAATCCGTCCCGAAGAACAAGTCGAAAACGCAGTCATTTTTTGAAGCTACTGCAAAAAAGCCGCCCATTACTGATCCTCCAATAATTTTCTTGTATATGATAGAAAAATCATATTACAGGAAAAATTATTTGTAAACGTAATTAGGCGGCTTTATCTAGTATTAATTCTAATGATATTTATAAGTGAAGCACATTGCTGCAGGAAAGGCCTATGCCATCTTCCGTAAATCACATCCAACCTCCGTCCAGGTTAATGATCTGGCCGGTCAGATATTCATTCTTATAAGCAAGATGGTACACCAGATCCGCTACCTCATCCGCACGGCCCAGACGGTCAGCAGGGATCTCACTGATCAGTTGTAATAATTCATCGTCCGCCAGGAAACGGTTCATCTCTGTATCAATCGCTCCGCAGGCAACTGCATTCACCTGGATGTTACTGGGGGCCAGCTCCTTGGCAAGAGCCTTGGTAAAAGCATTCATACCACCCTTTGAGGCCGAATAGACCGCCTCACAGGATGCGCCTGCATTTCCCCATACCGAGGAGATGTTAATGATTTTCCCGTATTTTTGTTTCACCATATCAGGAACAGCAAGGGAACAGCAATTGAACACGGAGCCTAAGTTCGTAGCCAGAACCCTGTTCCAATCTGCAGGAACCATATCGGTGAAGAGACCAAGATAGGAGATGCCGGCGTTATTCACCAGAACATCTACTGTACCGAATTGCTTCTTGATCAGTCCGAACATTTCAGCAGCCTTCTCATAGCTGCCCATATCACCCAGGTAAGCGAAACAGGGTACCTGATAGGCTTCGATTTCATTCTTCGTTTGCAGAAGCTGCTCCTCCTGCTTCGCACAATTGATTACGACATTGTAACCTTTTTTTGCGAATTTCACAGCGATAGCTTTACCAATTCCTCGAGAGGAGCCGGTAACCAATAAGGTCTTCCTGTTCATTAGGATCATCCTTTCCCCTTGGATCATGAGCAACGGATATCTTGACCGGATCTCCGTCTGCTTACTTATGATTATAGCATATCCTTCTTCCCGGTGAAAGAGAAGTTGATAATCAATAGTCTATATGATAAAATAAATCGGATGAGGTGAGGTGGTCACGAGATGAAAAAAGCCGGCAGGATATTCTTTACCGGACTGTTGAAATCATTTATATGTATCGTTCTGGTACTTAGTGCAGCAGTACTAAGCTATCATTCTGTTTTTCGTTTCTTCCATATTCCGGAGGATGTGGAGAAGGTATCCATCGGGGCTGTGAGAGAACAGGAGAGCATTACTACAGCTACCCTGGATGATATCTCTAAGAACCTTATCTTTTGCGTGGATGATAACGGGGTGGTCATAAAGCTCCTTCTAGAAGTATATCCCTGTGCGCAGAAGAGGATGAGTTATTTTACGATACCGGTGGAGACCCGCATCACAATGTCCGATTCCCTGTACCAGAAGCTGATTCTGATCAATCCGTCAGTTCCGCAGATTATGAAGCTGTCAGGTATTGCAAAGCATTTTCCGGAAGGAACGGCTTACGAATATGGGGTACTACTGGTGGAAGAGCTGCTCGATACAAAGATGAGCTATTATACCATAGTACCTGTGGAGCTCTATGAAACAATTTTTCAGACAGAAGAGCAGGAGACAGCCCCGATAGGGGATGGCAGCAGCCAGGGGGATGGAGTAAGGACCTGCCCAAGGGAGATATTCTCAAAGGATTTTTTGTCCATGATACATAAAATTCAAACCGAAGAGGAGCTGAAAGCTTATCTGGAAGAGGTATATGAAGAAATACAATCGAATCTGCCTCTGGAGGATAAGCTGAATTATCTGGAAAGCTATCTTAAGTTAACACCTGCCAGCATTACCTTTGACCTGATAGCAGGTGAGAAAACGAACAGTGCCTATGTGATAGACAGGAGCAAAGCAGCGGAGCAGCTGGCTCTGGTTACCGGACAAGCGAGGTAAACAGCTGATTCTGATCGGATTGATCTATGTATAAAGAATCATAAAATGAGTACATTAAAATTATACACAGGGATAGACAGGAACATAATGCCATATTCATACAAGGAGTCCATATGACCGGACATAATATAAAAAATATCCGATTTCTTAGAAAATATGTAACGATTATTGTCGGAGCCATACTGATGGCCTTATCGGTCAATCTGGTATATGAGCCGATGGGACTGGTTACCGGTGGGATATCGGGCATGGGAATCGTCGTAAAAAAACTTACAGAAGGAATCGTGGATGGAGGAGTTCCTATCTGGCTGTTCACCGTGGCCTGTAATGTTCCCCTAATCCTGGCAGCCATTAAGATTAAAGGACTGCGTTTCCTGCTGCTGGCACTTTTAGGGACTTCCGTTTATATCCTTGCCATGATGCTGTTTCCGATCAATACCACCAAATTTGATGATGCTTTACTGGCCTCCATCTGCGGTGGAGCCATCGGCGGAGTCGGTATGGGAATGGTATTCTCTGCCCAGGCTTCAACGGGCGGAACGGATCTTCTGGCTATGCTGATCCATGGATATAAGAAGCATATTTCGGTAAACCAGATTTTGATTTTTATTGACGGTATTATCATAGTCATCGGCGCAATCGTATTCGGCCTGGGGAATGCCCTTTATGCCATCATTGCAATCTTTATCAATGCCAAGGTATCCGATGGT
>JAEZJW010000128.1 GCA_023415595.1 Bacillota bacterium | reverse complement strand
ATAGAGGGACTCGAACCCTCACGAAGTCGCCCTCGGCAGATTTTGAGTCTGCTGCGTCTGCCATTCCGCCACATCCGCATCAGTGACGAGGTTTATTCTATCACAATTGGTTTTATTATTCAAGCAGGAAAATAAAAAACTGAAGCCACCATAACCGTTATCATTATGTATACGGGCATGGGGTGGCAGCATGGATTGTTGAGGTGTTGCTGATATGACATGTAGTAAAGCCCAGAGCCTAATTACTCCCTTTATCAATGATAAATTGAAGCTGAATGAATTAGAGGAATTTATCAGTCATGTCCATACCTGTGAGGAATGCAGGGAGGAGCTTGAGGTCTATTATGCTCTTCTGACGGCGATGAAGCAGTTGGATGAGGATCAGAATCTATCCGATGATTTCAGTCTTGAGCTATCAGAGAAGCTGGAAAGAGAGCAGGAGAAGATTGTCCATGCCAAATTCCTCTATTACAGGAAGAGAGGGATCATGATCGTAATCATTCTGCTTCTGACCACCTTCTTCAGCTTCCAGCATTATTTCACTCAGAAAGAGGAGAGGGTGAATATGATCACAGACAGCGATTTCCGGCTTAGAATATCCTTCCGGGAGAAATATTACGAAGGCTTGAAGCAGGAGCTGAACTGGCATCTGAAAGAAATGAAGCAGGATCCGGCAGAGGAGATTACAGCGACAACTTTTCCAAAGAATGAACCACAGAGTCAGAATGGACAATGAGCTGTTGACTCGATAGTATAGTTGATTTAGGATATAATAATGGCGTAGTGAGGATATGCAAGCATGCTTGCAGTATCCGATCGGAGCCGAAGATCATGAACGAAGTTCATGGTATAATAATGGAAACAAAGCGAATAACAGTAAGGCAGTAAATGTTTAGAATAGAATGACAATAGTATCAGGAAAGGAGGATTCCGTAAGCAGAAGGCAGTTTTTCCCGCTTACGGAGACAATGGATGGATAAAAAGATCGTCTTGATTGATGGCCACAGTATCTTGAACCGGGCATTTTACGGACTACCCGATATGACTACCTCACAGGGGGAGCACACAAATGCAGTTCTGGGCTTTATAAATATTATGTTTCGTATTCTTGAGGAGGAGAAACCGGATTATCTGGCAGTGGCCTTTGATACCCATCATCCGACCTTCCGCCATGAGATGTTTACCGAATATAAGGGAACCAGAAAGGGCATGCCAGAGGAACTTCGGGAGCAGGTCCCTGTGATGAAGGAAGTCCTGAAGGCTATGAATATCACGGTAATTGAGAAACCGGGCTTTGAGGCTGATGATGTCCTGGGAACCCTGGCTAAGACCGCCGAGAGAGAAGGAAACCGGGTGGCACTGGTGTCCGGTGACCGCGATCTTCTGCAGCTTGCCAGCAAGAAAATTAAGATCCGAATACCGAAGACGAAGAGGACCGGTACAGAGATAGAGGATTACCTGGAGGAGAATGTCATGGAGACATACCATGTTACTCCGGAGCAATTCATTGATCTAAAAGGTCTGATGGGAGATACCTCCGACAATATCCCCGGAGTACCCGGTATCGGGGAGAAGACGGCGGCTAAACTAATTGAAACCTATCATTCGATAGAAAATATCTATGAGCATCTGGAGGAAATGGCACCCGGTAAGGTGACCACATCTCTGCGAGAAAATCGTGAGCTGGCGTTCCTGTCAAAAAAGCTTGCTACCATCTGTACGGACTGTGACCTTGGCTTTCAGATGGAGGATGCCGTTCTGAGGAACCTGTATAATGAAAATGTGTATCTCTGGTTCAAGAAACTGGAGTTTAAGAATCTTCTGTCCAAGTTCCAGACCGAGGAAGTGAAGCATAGCACCGGTATGGAGGAGCGTTATGTACTTATTGAGGATCTGAATGAGGCTGATAAGGTCTTCTCCGGGCTAGATGAGAATACTGCCCGTCCCGTCGGATTGCAGATAATCGCCGAAGGGGACAGGCTGCTTGGAATATCCGTATGTATAGGTGAGGAGGAGGTCTATTTCCTGCGCAGTACCGGCTTTCTGACACCGGATTACCTGATGGAGAAGGCAAGGAAGGCAGGAGAGGGGTATCTGCTGTCCGTGATTGGGCTGAAGGAGCAGCTGCCGTTCCTAAAGGTGACTGAGAAGGACAATGTTTTTGATGCGGCAATCGCCGCTTATCTGTTAAACCCGTTGACGGATACCTATCATTATGACGATATCGCAAGGGATTATCTTGAGATGACGGTACCCTCCAGAGAGGACCTGTTGGGGAAAGTTTCCTTAACTGAGGCAGTCGATCAGAATCCTGAAAAGTTCTTAGCCTATGCCTGCTACTCTGCATATGTTGCCTATCGGGCTGCACATAAGCTTAAGGACCTGTTGTTCCGGTCTGAGATGTTATCCCTGTTTGAAACTGTGGAAATGCCTCTGATCTATACCCTCTATGATATGGAAAACAGAGGAATCCGTGTGAATAAAGAAGCTCTGAAGGAATATGGGGATAAGCTGGGGGTAGGAATACTTTCGCTGGAGAAGGATATTTATTCGATGGTGGGAGAAAGCTTCAATATTAATTCCCCGAAACAGCTGGGCGTTATTCTGTTTGAGAAGCTTAAGCTTCCCTTCGGGAAGAAGACGAAGACCGGCTATTCCACCTCAGCCGATATCCTGGAGAAGTTGCAGGGGGAGCATCCTGCAGTGGCTAAGATATTGGAATACCGGCAGCTGACGAAGCTCAAATCCACCTATGCGGACGGACTCGCAGGCTATATCAGGGAGGATGGGCGTATTCATGGTCGCTTCCAACAGACCATCGCAGCCACGGGCAGGATCAGCAGTACGGATCCGAACCTGCAGAATATCCCGATCCGCATGGAACTCGGAAGACAGATCCGCAAGGTGTTTATCCCGGAGGAGGACTATCTGTTCCTGGACGCGGACTATTCCCAGATTGAACTCAGGGTACTGGCCCATATGTCCGGGGATGAGAGACTGATTAATGCATATAAGGAAGCAAAAGATATTCACCGGATCACAGCCTCCGAGGTATTTCATACCCCGTTTGATGAGGTAACACCCGCACAGCGCAGTAGTGCGAAGGCCGTTAACTTCGGTATCGTTTATGGCATCAGCTCCTTCGGACTGGGACAGGATCTGAATATCACCAGAAAAGAAGCAGAGCGTTATATAGAGAAATATTTTGAAACCTATCCTAAGATCAAGCATTATCTGGACCGTTTGGTGGCCCTCGCGAAGGAAGAGGGCTATTCCAGAACCTTATTTGGCAGACGGAGGCCAATCCCGGAACTGACCTCCAGTAACTTCATGCAGCGCTCCTTCGGAGAACGGGTTGCCATGAATTCCCCAATTCAGGGTACGGCGGCCGATATCATCAAGATAGCGATGATCCGGGTAAACCAGAAGCTGAAGGAGAAGGGCATGCGTTCCAGACTGCTGCTGCAGATCCACGATGAATTACTCGTAGAGACCCATAAGGATGAGATTACACAGGTATCAAAGATCATGCTGGAGGAGATGCAGGGAGCAGCGGAGCTCGAGGTTCCTTTAGAGGCAGAGGTCAAGGAAGGCGCAAATTGGTTCGAAGCGAAATAAACAATAATAATTAATGGACCGGTGATAGGATGAAGGTAATAGGAATCACAGGAGGAATCGGCAGTGGCAAATCCCTGGTTGCTCATATTCTGAAGGAAAAATATAATGCGTATATCGTCAATACAGATAAGATAGCGAAGGAACAGATGGAACCCGGGGGTATCAGTTATCCGGGAGTCATCGATTACTTCGGAACAGAAATCCTAAATGAGGATGGTTCCATCGACAGCAGAAAACTTTCTCGGATCGTATTTGAGGATAAGGACAAGCGTAATATGATCAACCGGCTGACCCACCCGAATGTACTTCTGGTGGTAGAGAGGGAGAAGGAAGCAGTCCGGGCCGGCGGAGAACATCCCTACTTTATTATAGAGACTGCCCTTATGATTGAGTCGGGCTATGCATCGGCCTGCGACGAGGTTTGGTATGTGCAGGCTTCTAAAGAGATCCGCCGCGAGCGGCTGATATCAGACCGCGGTTACTCCGATGATAAGATAGATGCGATCTTCTCAAGCCAGAGTAAGGATGAGGACTTCCTCCGCTACTTTACCACCGTAATCACCAATAACGGCGATATCTCAGACCTGGAAGAGCAGATAGCAAATGTAATCTTGACAAAACACTTCGAATGAGGGATACTCAGTTAGAATATTAATGAATGCCAACCTTACAGGCATTCATTAATCATGTATTCAAAATGTCAGCTTCGCAGACATAATATGAATCATGTATGAAGATGCCGCAGGGCGGCGCTATGAAGGATAGGTAGACTAACATGAAATTATGCAGTATAGCAAGCGGCAGCAGCGGGAATTGCATCTATGTCGGCAGCAACCGGACGAATCTTCTGGTGGATGCCGGTGTCAGTGCCAAGAAGATCGAGTATGGCTTAAATGGGATCGACATCCAACCGGATAGCCTGGAGGGAATCCTGATTACCCATGAGCATTCCGATCATATCTCGGGACTTGGAATTCTTGCGAGAAAATATAATATCCCAATTTATGCAACCCATGAGACGATTGGAGCAATCAGGAGGATCAAGGCAATCGGTGAGATTAATGAAGCCTTATTCCATCCTGTCAAACCGAAGGAAGCCTTTCTGATCAATGATATCCTGGTGGAACCCTTCGCTACCTCCCACGACGCCTCGAATCCTGTCTGCTATACAATGTCCTCCGAGGGACATAAGGTTGGTATCGCAACAGATCTGGGAATGTATGATGATTACATCGTATCCTGCCTTCAGGCTTCTGATCTGCTGATGATTGAGGCAAATCATGATGTAAATATGCTGATGGTAGGACGTTATCCATATTATCTGAAGCAGAGAATCCTGGGGAACAGAGGACATCTTTCCAATGATACCTCAGCTGATCTGATCAGCAAGCTCTTAAGCCCCAAATTACGATATATACAATTAGCTCACCTGAGTAAAGAGAATAATTACGAGGAGTTAGCCTATGAAACTGTCTGCTGCGAACTGACCGGCAGGGGTTGTGATTTCTCCTCGCTAAATTTAACTGTTGCTCACAGGGATGTTCCGTCTCCGATGGTGTTGCTGTAGTACGGCCTGTCAATACTGCAGAAGGCGTATAGATATGCGAAAAAATAAGAAAGGCGTGGTAACATTATGAAGAGGACAGTAATTACAGTAGTAGGTAAGGATAAGGTTGGTATCATAGCAAGGGTATGTACGTATCTGGCAGATAACAGCATCAATATCCTGGATATTTCCCAGACCATCGTTCAGGGCTTCTTTAATATGATGATGATTGTGGATGCTACAGAAGCACCCAAAAATTTTGAAGTAATCGCAGAGGAGCTGGAGCAGATCGGATCAGAGATCGGAGTAACCATCCGCGCTCAGCATGAGGATATTTTCGATAAAATGCACAGAATATAGATAGGAGACTCAAATACATGATTAACATACATGAAGACATCGAAACCAATAAGATGATTGAGCAGGAAAACCTGGATGTCAGGACAATTACGCTCGGTATCAGTCTCCTCGATTGTGCCGGTCCTGATCTGGAGCTGGTCAATCGGAAGATTTATGATAAGATCACCACGATAGCGAAGAACCTGGTTGCTACCGGTAATAAGATACAGAGGGAATACGGGATTCCGATTGTTAATAAGAGAATATCCGTTACGCCGATCTCCCTGATCGGAGCAGCAGCCTGCAAAACCCCCGAGGATTATGTGACGATTGCTAAGACCCTGGATCGGGCTGCTGAAGTGGTCGGAGTGAATTTTATCGGAGGTTATTCAGCACTGGTATCCAAGGCAATGACTGCAAGTGACGAGCTTCTGATCCGCTCCATACCTAAGGCTTTAAGCTCCACCTTAAGAGTATGCAGTTCGGTTAATGTAGGTTCTACGAAGACAGGAATCGATATGAACGCTGTCAAGCTTCTGGGAGAGATTATTCTCGAGACAGCAGAGCATACGAAGGAGAAGGATTCCATCGGTTGTGCCAAGCTGGTGGTCTTCTGCAATGCACCGGATGACAATCCGTTCATGGCAGGTGCTTTCCACGGAATTACAGAGGGCGATGCGGTAATTAATGTCGGAGTCAGCGGACCGGGAGTAGTGAAGAAGGCTCTCGAAAGTGTCCGTGGCGCCGATTTTGAAACCTTATGCGAGACGATCAAGAAGACAGCTTTCAAGATTACCCGTGTCGGCCAGCTGGTTGCGCAGGAAGCTTCAAAGCTGCTAGATATTCCTTTCGGAATCGTGGATTTATCACTGGCACCGACTCCCGCTGTGGGGGATAGTGTGGCTGAGATCTTTGAGGAAATGGGTCTCGAATATGCAGGTGCACCGGGTACGACCGCAGCCCTTGCTTTGTTAAATGACCAGGTGAAGAAGGGTGGCGTTATGGCTTCCTCCTTCGTGGGCGGATTAAGCGGAGCCTTCATACCGGTCAGCGAAGATCAGGGCATGATCAATGCGGTAGAAGTAGGTGCTTTGACGCTGGAGAAGCTGGAAGCTATGACCTGTGTCTGCTCCGTCGGTCTTGATATGGTAGCAATACCCGGAGATACGAAGGCTACAACAATTTCAGGTATTATCGCTGACGAGATGGCCATTGGCATGATAAATCAGAAAACTACCGCTGTCAGGATTATACCGGTCATCGGAAAGACCGTCGGTGACAGCGTGGAATTCGGTGGTCTGCTAGGTCATGCACCGATTATGCCGGTGAACCGATTCTCCTGTGATGCCTTCATCAACCGGGGCGGCAGGATCCCTGCACCGATTCACAGCTTTAAAAATTAAATTTACAGAAATTACATTGAACTGAACCTGATATCCCATCGTCTAAGAG
>JAEZJW010000080.1 GCA_023415595.1 Bacillota bacterium | reverse complement strand
CCACTGTTCTGATGCCTCCGCCGACAGTGAACGGAATAAAAATCGTCTCTGCCACCCGCCGAACCATATCAAGCTTAATTGTCCTGGCATCCGAAGAAGCCGTGATGTCAAGAAAGACCAGCTCATCCGCACCGGCCTTATCATAAGCAGCACCTACTTCAACCGGATCTCCGGCATCTCTTAAGTTAACAAAATTAATTCCCTTCACTACCCTTCCGTTATGGACATCCAGGCAGGGGATAATTCTCTTGGTATACATAGTCTCTCTCCTATCGGCTCTTCCTTGACTTCAATCTTACGAGCCTGACTTCCGATCAGCTGCTTTCTCTTCCTTCTCCTGCTTAAAGATCGATAAAGTTTTGCAGGATAGTGAGTCCCACATCTCCGCTCTTCTCCGGATGGAACTGGCAGGCGAATATATTATCCTTCTCAATGGAGGCGTCTATTACTGTTCCATATTCGGTGGTTGCCGCCACAATACTTTCATCCTTTGCTTTCAGATAGTAGGAATGGACAAAATACACATAGGATTGGTCGGGAATCCCCTGATATAACTTAGCTCCGGGGAGGATGGCTAAGGAGTTCCAACCCATATGAGGAATTTTTAAGCCCTTCTGATCCGGGATACGAAGGATTTTGCCTTCCAGTATGGATAAGCCCTCCACACCTTCCGATTCTACACTGCCTTCAAACAGCAGCTGCTGCCCCAGGCAGATCCCAAACAGAGGCTTTCCGCTGGCAGCGACCTCCCTGATAACCTCAACGAGCTGATAATGGTGCAGCTTATCCATCGCATCTCCAAAAGCTCCGACACCCGGAAGAATAACTTTATCCGCACTATGAAGCAGCTTCGGGTCCCTGGTAATCACAGGTTGTTCCCCCAGATGAACCAGTGCTTTCTCAACGCTTTTCAGATTTCCCGCATCATAATCAACAATTGCTATCATTCTATTCCTTCTTTCACTATGATTAATACTTCATATTCTCAATAACGGCATTATATACTGCGATACTGTAATCCCTCTGACTATTTATGCCAAGAATTTCTTCCGTTTCTTTCTCCGAAAGCTGATATACATGTTCCAGCTCACCCATAATCTGATCCCTTACATAATCCAGATCACTCTTTATCCCCAGCATAGTTGCCAGTTCAATATATTTATCATATCGCTTTAAGCCCTTCATGAGGGAATCCAAAGCCTCGGGATATTTCTTCATGGCATAATAATTATTATAGGAATTAAGCTGTTTGTTTACAAACATTACTGTCATGATCTTCTCGTACAGTTCAATGTCCTCATCCCGCAGCTCCATCCCGTATACCTCATTATATGCATCCGTATACTTTTGGCGGTCAAAGTAGGTCTTGGCATTCTTGATACTGACAGAATAGGTGAACAGGCTTGTACCAATCAGAAGCAGGGCTACCATGATACCAAAGAAGGTGAATACGACAGTTGCGCCAAGCCGATTGATCCTGCCTTCGATTTCTTCATAGTCATCGATCAGCTCGATAGCCTTCTTCTTTTCTTTCTTCGGCTTCTTCTCTTTCTTCTCCTTCTTCTTGGTCTTAGTCTCTTCCGGTTTTTCCTCCCCGGGGACTGCTCTCTTAGGTTCGTCCTTTATCTCCTCTATGTTATCGGAAGCGGCTTTCTTTCCCTTCTTCCCTTTAACTTTTTTCTTTTCCTTTGTAGCTGCAGACTCCTCGGAAGCTTTAACCTGCTGCTTTGCCTCCTTGATTACCTTATCATCAACCACATTTCCGAACAGCATCCCGAAGAGTCCCTTGCCCTTCGTAGCCTTACTATTATCTGTCTTCCCTTTTTTCTTCGATTTGGACTTCTTCTTTTTTGATTTAGGTTCCTCAGAGATCTGCTCCTGCATCGGATAACTGTGATTCGCATCCTCCAGATCATCCAGTCCCGATACGGCTTTCAATGCATCAGAAAATACATCCCCGACACTGCTTGGCAGGTTATCCGAAGAAGGTCTACTTACAGGATTATTCAATAATTCGGTAATTGCCTGTACATCTGCTGCGACAGGATCGTCCGTCCCGAACTGTCCTAACAGACTCATGAATTCTTCTTCCTCTGTCTGTTTCGTTTCCTCTTGTTCATCTAAATCAGGACGATTGAAGTTAATGCCCTCCAGATCCGGCACAGGTAATTCCTCGTTATAAGTTTGCTCTTCCTCAGACAGATCAAACCCGCTTAATAAATCACCCAGGGAGGGGTCATAGCTTTCCCCATCCAGTTCCTCCATTGCAGGATTCGAGAACTTATTAAGAAAATCCAGGTCGATATTATCCTGAATACCCTGCAGGGAAGCATCTGCAGCGACTCCATAATCATCTTGTATCTCTTCCTCGAACTGGTCGCCAAAAGGCTCCGGTTCAAAAGATTCTGCCGGCTGAGACTCAGGGTGCTGCATATCATTATCCATAACGGGTTCGGGTTCAGATGAATCCTGACCCAGTTGGTCTAACATCTGCATATACTCAGATTCAAGCTGGGATACATCAGGTCCCTGGGTATCTGAATCTGTATTATTTTCCTCCATAGGAGTATTATGTATCTTCCTGTCCTGTTCGTACAGATTAGAGTTTTCCCCTGATAAAACCATATCCTCTCCGGAGAAATCTTTCGCCTGACCATACAGCTCATCATCGCCGATTAAGATAAGATCTTCCAGATCCTCACTTAAATTAAACTGGTTAAAATCAGCAAGATCCGTCGGATCAATCTGGCCCGGACGGATTTCCTTCACGAGATTATTAGTCTTCACAGGTTCCGGATTACGAGGTTCCTGTGGCCTTTTATAATTATTCTGAATTGGTTCAGAGCTACTTTTGACTGAATTTAATAAACTGTCGAGATAAGATTCATCGGTTAATACCTGCTTCTTATCAAGGCAGTCCTCACAATATTCATTTTCATCCGGAATATTCTTCTTACACAATCTGCATTTTGCCATTCGACACCGTCCATTTTTCTTTCGTGATGGATAAGTAGAAAGGTATAGTCATCCTCTACGCCAGTTTAATTTCTGGGTTGATATCGGTTATCAGCTTGCGGAGCTCTAAGATCTCAACTTTTCTGCCTTCAGTATTCAGGATAGCGACAACAGCCCCTTTCACCGGAGTACTCAGTTTCTTACCCGGCTTTACGATATTCGCTGTTGAGGTTCGATGCATACCGATGACATCATCTACCAGAAATGCAATGTTCATTTTGCTGATGCTTGTTACGATGACCAGCCTCTGCTCACTGTTATCTGTATCGGCAATATTTAAGCTTTTCATAATATCAACAATCGGAATAAGAAAATCTCTGGGCATGATAATTCCATTTATATACGGATGTGAGTTAGGAATCCTGGTTGGCTTTGTATCATAGGGAAGGATTTCCCTGATATCGTTGATATCAACACCGTATCTGTTGCCTCCGGCTCTAAATTCCAGAATCTCTATTTCTCTCTTTTCTTCTCCCAATAATAATTCCTTCTCCATGTGGTATCCTCCGTACAGTTCAGCATATTTTCTTATGGATTAATCATATTTTAACTTATTTCTATTATAGTATAAATATAAAAATATTACAAATAGAAAAAAAGCTCCATGCACCTCCAGCCTGCACAATGTGCAGATGTTGAAGTATATGGAGCTGATATTCAATTCAGTATAATGCTGTATCCCTATATAGCTTCTATCCGTTATTTCTGGCAGTTCTCACAATAATATATTGTTCCGCCCATATAGTTATCCTTATGCAATTCATAACCGCAGACCGTACAGGGTGTCCAAAGAGTTTTCTTACTGAGCAAGGTCATATAACCGCCCGGATTACCGAACAGATCCTTCTCCGTATCTCTCCCTCCCAGCTCGGCCATCTGTCTCAATAAGGTTTTAATTATATCAAACAGCTTCCTATACTCTTCGTTTGTTACCATGGACATCTTTCTCTTAGGATGGATTCCTGCTTTAAAAAGGATATCCTGCAATACTCCATTCCCCAGCCCCGGAATTCTCTGTTCTGTCGCCAGGAAAGCCTTCGCTGACAGCTTAGCTTCTCTTTCCGTCCTAAGTGAGAGAAAATAATCATAATCAAAGCGGTCAGAAAGAGGAAAAGGCTTCTCCTTCGCTCCAATGTAATACTCATTATGATTTTCACCTTCCCGATATGCATAGATACCGCCATACATCTGGATGGTACATGTAATTGCTGTATAGTCATCAAATTCTACGTAAAGCTGGTGCTTCTTTGGCACCTTCTTCAGATCATCGTAATAACGGGGAGATGCTCCCTCTCCTAATACGATTCGGCAATCCTCCGCCTCGATCTCTACCATGCTCGCCCGGGCATGGGACACACCGATGGTTTTACCTGCAAGTAATTCATTATACTCCTCAGGCTTTCCGAAATACCAGGCAAAAGAATGCGGTGATTGGTTTGCCTTGACATAACTGATGATTTTACCCTGGATCGTAGCATTAAGCTGTTTGGCAAGCGTGTAGCTTTCCGGAATTTCTATCATGAACGGCACCTCCCATATGGAATAATTATGCATATTATAAAACATATGTTCGATTTTGTCAACATGAGAATCACTTATTATTCGTTATTCCGATCTACGCAGTTAACCATCCTACCCGGCTTTACTCCTTAAGAAACGATTTTTCCCGGTACCAATATCGGTATATTTCTTTAAAGCCCAGGCTGTCATATAGCTTCTCTGCAACCGTATTACCTACGACTACCTGAAGATAAGCCTGATCAATTTTTTTCTTCAGAGCTTCCTTAAGAAGCCCCTGCATAATTCCCCTGCCATAACCTCTACCCCGGAACTCAGGCTTAACCACGATATCATATATCCCTATGTACCCGTCTTCAATTACTCCGAATCCACAGGCAACCGGTTCCTCCTTCCTGTTAATTCTGACACAGATCTTATCCCCTATGATATTGTTAAGCATCCTCTTCATCACATCAATTTTCTCTGTATTGGACATATTGGTACAGGAAATCAGGGTGCTGATCCATTCCTTCGTAAATTCATATTCTGCCATTACCTCATAGGGTCCGTTATACCCGGCATTATCCTTAATCTGCGCTATTCTGAGTGCTGTCTCTGCAAGCTTCTGATAACCTTTTACTTCCAGCACCTGATCCAAATCAGCAGGATAGCAGTTCTTAGTAATTTTATAGACTACAGGCAGCTGCATCGAGGTATATAGCTTCTCACAGTAATTTATCTTCTCTTCCAAATCCAGAGTTGAGGAATAGATAGGGCAGACTGAGTTGGCTCTTTTGGTATAGCCGCCGGAGAATCTGATCACCCATCCATCATAAACATAAGTCTGCAGAGATGGCCATGCATTCATGGACCGTTCTTCCATTCTATGAATCATTACTTGTCCTCCAATCAATTATGTACAGGTAATCCGAAACCGGCATTCTAGCAGAGTACGATAATCAGATCTGTCTGTTTTCTTATTCTTTCATAAGAAAATGCTTCATTTCGCTACAAAATACAATAATCTTATCCTTGCCGCCACGAGGAGCATCCGGCCATTCATCCGTTTTTATCCCCCAATACTCTCTGGGCGCACCCTGATATCTGGGTATGATATGTATGTGCAAATGTGGAATACTGTCACCGATCACATGAGCATATACATGATCCACTGCATAATGCTCCTTCAATAGCTTTGATATCCTTTGAATCATCTTCCCTACCACAGTTGCTTCTGCATCATTCATGTCTCCTAATCCTTCGATATGTCTGCGCAGCTCGATAAACAGATAGCCTAAATAAACCTCCCCGGAGCCCGGTTCCAGGTGATATATAGCTAGTAAATCATCTTTATAGATTTCGCCGTAGTTCTCAATTCTTCCATTATGCTTATTGCAGATATAGCAATCGTTCACGTTACATTTCCTCCCCTGCAATTTTCAATCCTATAAGCCTATCTTAAGGTCTTTTCAAAACAAACTGCATTATGATTTCCTTCGTATTTACCGTAATTGGGTATCCTATGATATCCATTCCTTTCATAGAACCTTACCGCCTGTTCATTAATTACTCTTGTTTCAAGCCATATCGCAGAGTAACCCAATTTCATGGCTTGTTCCTCAAGGTATGATAATACTGTTGTTCCTATCCCCTGGGACTGATATTTCGCATACATCCGTTTGACTTCTGCTATGTTGCCATTGATAGGGCGGAACGCTCCACAGCCTATTGCCTCCCCTGCTGCGTTCCTGGCAAGTACGAAGATTGATCCGGGATCGTTCATCTGTCCGATGTCAAAGGAACCTCTTCCGCTATCTCCGGTGATTGTCTGCAGCATATCCGATAATTCACTCAATAATTTTGTTGCATCTGCTGAATATGGGTTTTCTGCTGAGATTGTAATATGTTTCATCTGTTATACCCCGTCATTTGAAAAATGGCTTCCTCCCTTTAAGTCTTGTTCGAAAGCCTTTTTATCATCCTCATCTTCGAACAGATCAAAGTAGTCACATACCTCCATCGTAAAATCGATAAATGCAGATCCCTTAGCTGTAATAATATTACCATCCCTTATCGCTCTGCACTCTACATAACTCTCTCTGGGAAACGGATCCTCTATCTTAAAGAAGTCTCTGTGTTTATCCTGCCATTCAACAATTGAAGTTGTATATCTTATGCCCTTCAATACCCCTGATCTTGCCATAATCGATGAGCCTGCACAGACAGCTGCGATTAGCTTCTGTTCTTCCTTTAGATCTCTGATTATACTGATCAAATGTTCATCCAGATCAGCAAGCCATCCACCAGGAATTATGATGCCATCAATATCCTCACTATGTACACTCTTTAAATCTGTATGCGGCATGATTAGCATCCCTGATTTATCCTTGATCAGTCTGAGCTCGTCGGCTGTTATTATGAGTTCTATCCCCGGATCAGAACCTAGTAACTGAGCAAGTAATGCAATTTCAAAAGTCGCCATTCCTTCATAGATGTAAACTACAATTTTTCTCATGAAAGCCTCCATATTATGGGATCATTCAAATACTTCCTTTATATCCATTCGGCCAACAGACTTTTTATTTGGCCATTTAGCCATCCATTAATTCTATTTGTTCTCTCCTCCAACTGATTTGTTCCATTCCAAATCAGTTGGTTTAACTCATGTTCCAGTTGATAGATTGTAAGGCGTTTATCAAAATCAGGGATGCTCCGGATTAACCCAAGGTTTTCAACGATAGCCCTCAGTAAGGCTACAAACACTCTGCCTTGATCCGGAGGGTAAATGCACCAATGAAAAAGATGAACCAATTCAAAATCTTCCTCACCAAATTGCGAGCACTCCCAATCTATAACCCCTGAAACTCTGCCCTTATTTACAATAATATTCTTGGGATGAAAATCATTATGTAACAGTCTGGCTCGGGTTTGGTAGTCTAAGCAGTCGATGTTTGCATTGATATATTCAAATGCGGCTGATAGTACTTTTTTGCTCTCTGGATTAATCTCTATCTCGGATAATGCTTTTCTTAAGTAATTGGTATATTCAATATGTCCTTCTTTCCATGACCGGCTGAACCCCGGAATCGTAGGTATATAATGGCCGATATCATAAGATGAACCCGTTATAGAATGCAATTCTGTGAGGAATTCTGCAATATCCTTTCCTATACTAGTTTGTTGTTCCTCGTTCAATTCCTGAAGAACACCATATAACTCTTCACCTTGCACATAGTCTGAAATTGAGTAATGATATATTTGACCGGAGGCGTTAAAGGAACCATTGGAATGAACTCTTGGAACATAAGAAACGAATTGTACCCTTTCCTGCTTCCTGTGTTCATTCGAGCCTGACTTTGATATTCTCATAATAAATCTGCCGTCAATCAAATATGCTGCGCCTTGGTAATTCTTAAGGTATAGATCAACCTTGTCTGCTGTAAGATTCTGTGTTTTTAACACTTCGTATATATGACTTATTATTTCATCATCTTCCTTGAGCACGATACCTGAGCCTCCCCATATCAACTTAATTCTTTATAAACAAAACATTCCGTAATGTGATCATTGACCATACCTATCGCTTGCATGAATGAATAAATTATGGTCGAACCCACGAATTTAAAGCCCATTCGTTTCAAATCTTTACTAATCTTATCAGAGAGAGGGGTTCTTGCAGGTAAATCGTCATGTTTTTCCCAATGACATGTAATAGGTACATAGTCCACATATCCCCATATGAATTTGTCAAAGCTCCCGTATTCTTCTATCACTCTTAAAAACGCTTTGGCATTGCTCACAGCTGCATTAACTTTCAGGCGATTTCTTATTATTTTATCGTTTGCCAGGAGTGCTTGAATTTTTGCATCATCATAATGGGCTATCTTATTAGGGTCAAATCCATCAAATGCCTCTCTGAATGCTTCTCTCTTATTCAGCACGGTTATCCATGCAAGCCCAGCCTGCATACCTTCTAAAATTAGCATTTCAAAAAGCTTGGTATCATCATGTACAGGCCGTCCCCATTCGTTGTCATGATAGTCTATATATATGGGGATAATTCCTGCCCAAGCGCATCTAATTTTTTGTGTCATAAAACCATTCCTTTCCGATTCTTGTCATTTTTTATTTTATCAATTGAATTTTGAAACTATTATTATACAAGGGTTATATTCTGTAGAGCGGCACACACTCTCATCTATTTCACATATCTAATGCAGTCCAAATTATGAAATGGGTTATATCAACTTACAATTCTCTTATCATCTGCTAAATTAATACATCCATCATAATACAGGTGCTATATTCTGTCAATTTTTACATGCTTCACATACTCTGAATTGGTAAAGGACTCAGTATTTATGAATGAGAACTTTTTCAAATGCTTTCATAATTTAGCGTGAAACAAAAAAAGCCCGAGGTAATTATCCCTTGAGCTTCCGTTGCAACAAAAACCTAAAGCCGTCTGCTTCAGGTTATTGGTTGGTATGGTACAATCTCAAAAACAAATTCACATGGTTTTTCACCTCGACTGTTAATCGGAGAAGAAATTATATTCTTTGTCTTCATTTGTACATCCAGCATTAATTGTAAATGACGGCGAAATGCCCCGGCACAACATAAGCAGTATGACAAAGGCATTTCACGGTCATCCGAATTATTTTCTGATAAAGCAAGGTCTGATACTTTCACACCTTTACAAACGGAGGCTGAACAAACACATGAATACTTATCATTGTTTTTGTAAACCATTACCGCGGTCAAAGTACCATCATTATTTAAGGCAATACTTTCAGAAGTAAAAATCTGATGACTGAGATGTTGTATTTTTTCGTTTAAAGATTTGCCGATCAATTCTTTACCGATTTTTTCACATTTCTTTAGATATTCCTTACCACCCAAACAGGCGCAGGAATCCAAGCTTTTATACATCATATCATAATCAAGGTAATTTTCCATCCGTTTAATGATTTCTACTAAATCTTCGTTTCCAATAATTTGCCTTATAAGTTTTGGATCAGTATTGTTTTCTACTAACCATTTTTTAATACCGTATACTCTCGCCATATCATTTACTTCCTCTCAATTTTATAGGTACATAGATATCGAGTTGATGATATCCAAGAGCATCTTTAATCTCATCAGTAGGATTTAGCATGTGACAGAGTGTCCGATGACCGGGGCGCTCGTCAAGCTCAAACCCACTGGTTTCCAACCACTTTTTAATGCCATTATAAACTCTGCCACTAATGTCATCGTCTCCATCAACAGACATAGCGGCAGCATACAATCCACCTTCAAACTCTATGAGCTCATACGGTGCTGTGTCCACTTCCGTTACCCAATCTTCGACTGCCCAAACCCAAACTGCCTTCATATCTTCTTCAAACCATAGAAAGTCGGGAGCACCATACATGAGTTTTTTGACCAAGTGGTTATGCTCCTCCTGCCATTGCTGAAAACAACCCATAACATTGTCTATGGTGTCCAGACCGGACGAAAACGCCTTGAATGGATTTATTCGGATGATCCTGACCTCTGGAGCTCTCTTCATCTTTTCGGTCACGTCTAGTAGCCGATTGACATTGGAAGAATTGCCGCTGTATGTAATATTGAAAAGTTGGCCTTCTATTTCCTTTGCCTTCTCATAAAGCATCTTTACATCAGAATCTCTGCTAAAATCGGCTTGCTTTATCTGCCGGATAAACTCTAAGACGACTTCTTTCAATTCATGCAGTAAGGCGACCTCGTCGTCAATGTCTCCTACTTTTTTACCCAACACATCCAAGACAACTTCGGAGCCGGAAGTATTGAAAATCCGTTGAATATCCTTGATACTGATGGACAGCTTGCGTAAAATGAGAATTTGTTCTAACCTCTTGACTGCAGTTTCATCATATAACCTGTATGCATAATCATTGCTCCGGGTGCTGGTTACTAACCCCATATCTTCATAATAACGAAGCGTACGGGCAGATATATCATACTTTATGGAAACATCTCTGATTTTGATTAAATTACTCATAAAAACCTCCTACCGATGATTTATTCATAGTTTAATCTATTCCCCAACGGAAGAGTCAAGAGTAAATTGAAGAATGTTAAAATAATCGCTAGTTCTCCTAAGTAAACGATATCTTATTAAATATGAGGCTCTTAATTCCGGGGTGCTTGCTCTTAGGCTATGGGGTGTCTGGGAACATACAATATCTAACTAAGCATGCTCCAGAGCCCTACTTATATTGATATGTCACTTAACGTTATTTTTAGTAATATTCCTTCTCCCTAACCGCCATGCTAATGTGACTAGTATGATTAACCCAATTGAAAATAATAGAAAAGTCTGTTTATCGCACCTGGCTCCTGCGTATTCCCCTTCATACTTTGCTTCGGTAAAGGTACCGTCTTTTTCCTTCACAGCTATTGATTCATTTACATCAACACCGATAATCTTATAATATTTTGTACCCTTTGGGTATTTATTTGAGAAGTTTCCAGAATAGGTACCCTCTCGGCTTGAATATTTTGTAACCTTTCCTATTTTAGAACCTATAAGTTCAGGATTAACCTTTCTTTCGGTAATAACATAAAGATTTTTATTATATACAACGAAATAATTATGCCATTTTGCATATGCCGTATTAATGGGTATCAAAAGTAAAATCACTGCTACTATAACAATTTTTATAATTTTAATTATGAGTCCCCTCCTCATATTAAATTTCATGAATTATGTTATATGATACATGGTTCCAGAGCCCTACCCTGATAGATATTGCGCATAATGTCTCGTATTCACGACACCCAGAGCCTTAAGGTGTCCGATCGTATGTTGGTAGTCAGAAACTACTAACCTGGACACTTAATCCATGGGCCAGGATTTAACTCACCTGCAAGTTCTAATTCTCTTTCTGCTTCTTCTCTAGTTGGTATCATCTTATCACCCCAATTGTTATATTTCGTGTTATCTCAAAAAACTAACTTCGAAGTCCTGCTCATAATGCTATGGCGCCTTACGTTTCCATGTTTCCGCCGCCCCAGCGCCTTAAGGTGTCCGCTCATCTCATAAGTGCTCGCGCGATTTGGATA
>JAEZJW010000183.1 GCA_023415595.1 Bacillota bacterium | reverse complement strand
CAAGTACGGGAGTCTCTACTTCTATGAATTGATTACTGTCCAGATAATTACGAATCTCTCTGATGATCAGGGAACGCTTGATAAAGGTATCCCGAACCTCAGGATTAACGATTAAGTCAACATATCTCTGTCTGTATCTCGTATCAGTATCTTTCAGTCCGTGGAATTTCTCAGGTAAAATCTGAAGGCTCTTCGTCAACAGGACTATCTTCTCAACCTTAATGGAGGTCTCACCGGAATGGGTCTTAAATACCTCACCCTCTATTCCTACGATATCACCAATATCATACTTCTTAAATTCCGCATAGGGCTCTTCCCCTATCTCATCTCTCTTCACATACGCCTGGATGTCTCCGCCCAGATCCCTAATGTTGCAAAAGGATGCTTTTCCCATAACACGTTTTGACATCATACGCCCTGCTATGGATACCTTCTTACCCTCCATACTCTCGAAATTATTCACAATCTCGGTTGTATGATGGGTCACCTCGTACTTCATGATCTGAAATGGATCTTTCCCGTTCGCCTGGAGCTCTGCGAGCTTCGCACGTCTTACCTTAAGCAGTTCATTGATATCTTCCTGCCCAGCCTCTGCCTGTATTCTTTCGTCTGCCATAGTCCTTCACCTCTTATCGCATACTGATACGATTTTACCTTTTGAATCGTCCCGGTATAATTAGTTTGATTTTTGAATCTGTAATATCTTATATTGAATTGTTCCGGTATGAGTAGCTACATCTACAACGTCCCCAACACGTCTTCCGAGCAGCGCCATACCTAACGGAGATTCATTGGATATCTTGCCTCTGAGGCTGTTTGCCTCCGTTGAACCCACGATTTTATATTCCAGTTCTTCCTTAAATTCCATATCAAAAATCTTAACCTTACAGCCGATATTGATTACATTAACGTCTACTTCATCCTCGACAACCACTTCGGCATTCTTTAAGATCTTGTCAATCTCTTCGATTCTGGCTTCTATATCCCTCTGCTCATCCTTAGCAGCATCATATTCAGCGTTCTCGGAAAGATCCCCCTGTTCCCTCGCTTCTTTGATCTTCTGGGCAACCTCTTTTCTTTTGTATACCTTAAGGTCATGAAGCTCATCCTCCAGCTGTCGTAAACCCGCATAAGTCAATATGTTTTTCTTTTCAACCATAAAAACACCCTTCCTCCATATTGCTTTTTTTATCATACAATACATTCAAAGTATTATATCGTATCAATAGTTTCTTGTCAACATGAACTATCGCCCATCAAATGGGCAGAAAGCTCCAGCATCCGAAGATGCTGGAGTCTATCATACATATTATTTATCTGTAACGAAAACTTGTAATTTATGTTATCCCTGCTCGAAAGTTACATTATATCTTATCTTTAAACCCTATAAAATATTCTACTCATTTATGAATAAAAGATGATCATAAATTCATTTCAAGCTATCAGAAAACCGCTTGCATTCGTCTCAGAAAAAAGTAAATTACTTATATTGTTTCATAATATCACAAAAATCGAAAGTTGCGAAGTAGTCCTTCGGAGTCTCTGCACGACGGATCAGTTCCACGGTTCCGTCTTCCTTTAAGAGGAGTTCAGCAGATCTCAGCTTGCCGTTATAATTATAACCCATCGCATATCCGTGAGCCCCAGTGTCGTGGATGACCAGCAGATCTCCGAGGTCTATCTTCGGCAGCATCCGGTCCACCGCAAACTTGTCATTATTCTCACAGAGAGAACCGGTAACATCATATTTATGATCGCAGGGAGCATCCTCCTTCCCCATCACCGTAATATGATGATAAGCGCCATACATAGCCGGTCTCATCAGATTGACAGCACAGGCATCGAGACCGATGTATTCCTTATAGATATGCTTCTCATGCAGAGCGGTTGCTACCAGGTGCCCGTACGGTGCCAGCATATAGCGGCCGAGCTCGGTGAACAGGGCTACCTCTCCCATCCCTGCGGGAACGAGGATCTTCTCGTAAGCCAGTCTGACTCCTTCTCCGATTGCCAGGATATCGTTTGGTTCCTGATCCGGCTTGTAGGGGATTCCGACACCGCCGGATAAATTGATGAATTTGATCTCTACACCGGTTTTATCACGGAGCTCTACTGCCAGTTCAAATAAAATACCCGCCAGAGTCGGATAATATTCATTTGACACAGTATTGCTGGCAAGGAAGGAGTGGATTCCGAACTGTTTCGCTCCCTTTTCCTTCAATCTTAAGAAACCGTCGATCATCTGCTCCTTCGTCAAGCCATATTTGGCATCTCCGGGATTATCCATAATTCCATTGGCTGTTTTAAAGACGCCGCCTGGATTATATCTGCAGCAGATCAGCTCCGGTATTCCTGCTGTCTTCTCCAGGAAATCAATGTGAGTGTAATCATCCAGATTAATAATGGCATTTAAGTTCTTAGCTTTCATGAATTCCTCTGCGGGAGTCGCATTAGAGGAAAACATGATATCCGTGCCGGAGAAGCCAAGAGCTTCTGACATCATCAGTTCCGTCATAGAGGAGCAGTCTACGCCACAGCCCTCTTCCTTAAGTATATTAATAATAAACGGATTTGGTGTCGCTTTTACTGCAAAATATTCCTTAAAGCCCTTATTCCAGGCAAAAGCTTTATGAAGCTTCCTGGCATTTTCACGGATTCCCTTCTCATCATAGATATGAAAGGGGGTAGGATACTTCTTGGTTATCTCTTTCAGCTGTTCCAGGGTAACAAACGGTTTCTTCATAGGGCCTCCTTTGATTCATACATTATATGGGATCTTGATTAATTCGTACTCTCTTGCTTTCACGGTGTCGATAAAGCCTTGAATGCTATCTATTTTATGAGGGAATACCATTCCGCTGTGCCTGTTCTCCAGGCCATGGGCATCCGTCCCGGAGGTCATGGGTAAATTTAAACTTTCGGCATAAGCCTCAGCCTTCTCATCAATTTCGCTATAGCTGTTACCGGAATTAAATACCTCTACTGCATCGATATACTCGGGATACAGGCGAATCTCTTTGATATAGGACCGGCTCCGGAAGGGATGGGCATGAACGATAAAGCCGCCGGCTTCCTTTACTCTCCGATATTCCTCTTCAACGGACCAGGAGAGCATATCGGTCTGCTGTATCAGCCAGGACTTATCCACCCCATAGATCAGGAATTCCGTTGTATTGAAATTTACCTCTAAGCCAAAGAAAACATCCAGACCTATCCTGTCCCCTTCTTCCTTGGCATGCTCATAGCCTTTGCAGAACAGTTCAATCTGTTCCTTCCAAGGCAGGTTCTTCGGGATACAGCTGTTGCCGTTCAGGAAGTGATCCGTCACGATGACACCGGTATAGCCTGCCTCCTTATACCTTCTGACATGCTCTGCGGCATACAGACTGGCACAGGCACTGGCTTCCTTCGTATGAAAATGTGTTTCATAGTAATACCGACTCATTTTGCATCAGCCTTTCTGTTCTCCTGCGTATTACTGTCTAGCCATATCGGAAGCTTTCCGGGGTAAATGCCCGGGGATAAAAAATAAAATGCCCGGTACCTGCGTCGGTATCTTCGCATTTCTTACGGCAATTTGGTATAGTATTAAAGAATTGCTCCTATTATACAACATTCTATCAATTTTTCAATATCATTTTTCAATTCCGGCATAATAAATTATGAAACCTCCCATCGGCTTCCTCCTTAAATACCTTTGGCACATTCTCCCGGACATCCTTAAACAGCATAATTAGTACTAAATATAGTAGAAGCGTTATACTTTACTACGTTATAAAGTAGTTCGTACCATTAAATTACTGGAAAATTAAAAACAAATGTGTTATACTGTTCACGGAAATTACATCATCATTAAAGGGGATCAAAAGCAATGGAACAGTATAGCGGAAGTCAGATAGTTGTATTGGAAGGACTTGAAGCCGTAAGGAAACGCCCCGGTATGTACATCGGAAGCACCGGCCCCAGGGGATTGCACCATTTAATCTGGGAAATACTCGACAATGCGATAGATGAACATCTGGCAGGTTTTTGTTCAAGAATTGATGTTACACTGCTTAAGGATGGGGGAATCGAAATCACTGACTACGGCCGCGGAGTACCGGTAGATATCCATCCGACCAAGCATATCCCGACTGTAAGAGTCGTTTATACCATTC
>JAEZJW010000104.1 GCA_023415595.1 Bacillota bacterium | reverse complement strand
GTATGCTTTTTCTCAAGCTCCGAGAAAATCTGCTGCATCAAAGTGTGTATATTCTGGCTGTCCTGGCCGAACCAGAAGGTTGTGTCTTCGAACAGCTTCAGATAGGAGGACGGCTTTTCCTTCTTACCATCCTGCTTCCTCTTTTCAAGCTTCAGATAGATACAGTATTCGATCATAGGATCTTCCTTATCGGGAATTTGTTCATGCTCGATATGAGGCCCTGTTACGTACAGGGTATTTGGTACGATCTGATATACCAACTGATCGATTTTGGCTTTCCCCCGGCCCTCCGGGATGTAATGGACTTCATAGCCGTTATCGCTGTGGCTGTGGCTTGGAATCGAACGAAGAAAGCGTTCACATACAATGTGGATCGGATAAAAGCTTAAATGCTCCATTGTAAATTTGATATCCAGATCGATATAGGAAATCTTCATAGTAATCCCCCCTATAACTGCTTAGCGGCAGCTAAAATTCGCTTTGTGAGGATGCATGAGTTCACACAAACTAACATACCTGCCCTTTGAATTGGTTTGTGCCTCAATTTGATTGTAGCAGAGGGGGACAGGCCGGTCAATCAAATATTCGAAAAGACGACATCTAGGGTGCGAGAATGTCATGTTTATCTATTATATAATCCGGCCTTTCTGGTATAATGAAACTATAATGTGAAACTATATTTATATTTAGGAGGTAATTCAATGAATGCTGATAACAGAAAAATGAAGGGCGCAATATTACCGGGTAACAGTACAGTTGAGATAAGGGATTTTGATATACCGAAGGCGGGACATGGTCAGGTTTTGGTTAAGACGAAAGCAACGACGATCTGCGGAAGTGATATCCGCTGCATCTACAGGGAGCATCTCGGCAAGGGACCGGAGGGTTATACACCGGGTATGATTGCAGGCCATGAACCCTGCGGTATCATCGTAGAAGAGGGAGAGGGTCTGAAGAGATTCAAGAAGGGTGACAGGGTAATCATCTATCATATCTCAGGTTGCGGCGTATGCAATGATTGCCGCAGGGGTTATTATATCTCCTGCTCCAGCCCCCATCGTGCTGCTTATGGCTGGCAGAGAAACGGCGGTATGGCACCATATATTCTGGCGGACGAGAAGGATCTGATCGCACTTCCCGATGAACTCACCTATAAAGACGGCGCACAGGTTGCCTGCGGCTTCGGCACGGTTTATGAAGCAATAGAGAAAATCGGGGTATGCGGTAATGATGCTGTCCTCGTCACAGGTCTCGGTCCTGTCGGTCTGGCAGCACTGATGCTGGCTAAGGTGATGGGAGCAAACCAGCTGATCGGAGTAGAGTTTAACGAGTATCGTATTGAATTGGCGAAGAAGCTTGGTCTGGCAGATCATATCTTTCAGCCCGGCGAAGACACGCTGCAGAAGATTCTTGACGTAACCGGTGGTCGCGGGGTTGAGAGAGCGATTGATGCAAGTGCGAATGATGCCGGTAGACAATTGGCAATCCGTGCTACTCGTGAATGGGGTAAAATTGCCTTTGTAGGAGAGGGCGGTACCTGTACCTTCAATCCGAGCCCTGATATCATCCACGGACAGAAGTCGATCTATGGTTCCTGGGTAACCAGCCTATGGAAAATGGAAGAGCTGGTAGAACGCCTGGTACGCTGGAATATCCATCCCGAATTATTAGTAACCGATGAATTCCCGCTGGAAGAGGCAGGGGAAGCTTATTCCCTGATGGCCGGTGGTAATTGCGGTAAGGTGGCTGTAGTATTCGGGGATCAGGATGAATGATTGGAGACAATATATGAGTGAAGGAATAAATGTAAATGCAGTACCGAAGGCTACGCTTTATACCGGTGCAACGATACCGATGATGGGACTGGGGACCTTCGGATCTGATAAATACAGTGCAGATCAGATAGCAGAAGCCGTATATGGGGCAATTAAGTCCGGTTACCGGTTCATCGACTGCGCCGCGGTATATCAGAATGAGGATAGGATCGGTGAAGTATTAAAGCGTGTGATACAGGAGGGGATCGTAAGCAGGGAAGAGCTGTTTATTACCTCCAAGGTATGGAATGACAGACATAACGAAGTAATTGAATCCTGCAGAAAAAGTCTGAAGGACCTGCAGCTGGATTACCTGGACCTGTATCTGATCCATTGGCCCTTCCCGAATTATCATGCACCGGGCTGCAGCGGTGATTCCAGGAATCCTGATTCTAAGCCCTTCAATGTCCAGGAATTCATGAATACCTGGAGGCAGTGTGAGCAGCTGGTTGAGCTTGGACTTGTGAAGCATATCGGCATGTCCAATATGACAGTTCCGAAGCTGGAGGCTGTCTATGATCTGTGCAGGATCAAGCCTGCTGCACTTGAGATGGAGCTGCATCCTGCTTTCCAGCAACCGGAATTGTTTGATTACGCTGTGACGCATCAGATCGCACCCATTGGTTACTGCCCGCTCGGATCCCCCTCCAGACCGGAAAGAGACCGGACGGAGACGGACATTGCCGCTACGCAGATGCCGGAAATTGAAGCCATTGCAGAAGCACACGGGATACATCCCGCTCTCGTATGCTTAAAGTGGGCGGTTCAGAGAGGTCAGATTCCTATTCCATTCTCTGTTAAGGAAGCTCAGTATCTCAGTAACCTTAGGAGCTGTACGCAGGACCCGCTGACAGAGGAAGAGATGGAGTCGATCAGGAAATCGGATAAAAACTGCCGTCTGATCAAAGGACAGGTATTCCTATGGGCTGGTGCCAAAGGCTGGGAGGATCTGTGGGATATGGATGGTACTATAACGAAGTAAATAAAGGATATAACAATTATGAAGCAGCCGAAAGATGAACTGGAATACAAACAAGCTATGTTTCAGAGCATTGCTTCAGCTTCAAGCTAAATTTTAGGAGTCTATCGATATGCTGCAGGAACGGAGGAGCTATGTTAAAAGGAATTCCGAAGATTTTGTCCCCCGAATTACTTAAGGTATTATGTGAGATGGGACATAGTGACAGGCTGGTAATCTCGGATGGTAATTTTCCGGCTGAGTCCATGGGCAGGAATGCTATCGTTATCCGCTGCGACGGTCATGGGGTACCGGAACTGCTGGAGGCCATTTTGAAGGTGTTTCCCCTGGATACCTATGTGGAGCATCCGGTGAACCTGATGAGTGTAATGCCCGGTGATCCGGTTGAGACGCCGATTTGGGATACTTATAAGGAAATTGTGGCCAGGTATGATACAAGAGGCTCACAGGCTGTGGGAAATATTGAGCGTTTCGCTTTTTATGAAAATGCGAAAACAGCATATGCAATTATCCCTACAAGTGAAAAAGCCCTGTATGCGAATATCATGTTGCAGAAGGGTGTTATTACAGAATAAACGCTGCCTGACTTGCCGGAAATCTTCGGAGCATATGGAAGTGCGACAAAGTAATTGAACCGGATTCGGAGGTTATGCAATGTTAAGACAGGGAGAATTTAAGATCATGGAATATTATGTTGAACTGAAATTAAGGGGCGACGATCATAATGGTGGCTTTTCCAATGGCTTAACCTTATGCGGAAGTAAGTCCACCACCGATTTTGAAAGACTGCCCGACAATGGGTCCTCAACCATTTATCAAAATAACAGGGGACAGTATATCACGCTTCATAAATCGGAAGGTAAGGATACGATAGAGTTATGCGCTACCTTTGAGAACAGGGATAAGGCTCCTGTTACATTGGAAATGCTCTCTTCCTTTGCAATCAAAGGAATTAAAGCAGACAAAATACACAGGCTGCAATCCTTTTGGAGTGCTGAGGGTAAGCTGAGGACAGAGACGATTGAAGGAATGCACCTCGAACCCTCCTGGAACAGATGCGGCATGAGGGTAGAGAAGTTTGGCAATTTAGGTTCCATGCCGGTGCGCAAATATTTTCCGTTTCTGGCTCTTGAGAATAGTGAAACCGGAGAATTTATCGCGGTTTTGCTGTATTGCCCCTCCTCCTGGCAAATCGAGATACTATGCAGGGAGGATGAAACACTGACCATTGTCGGAGGCATAGCGGACAGAGACTTCGGACATTGGTTCAAGCATATAGCCTGTGGGGAATCATTTACTACACCGAAAGCACTGATTGCAACAGGAAAATCTCTGTACGAGGTATGTGATAAGCTGGTGAAAGCTCAGAACCCCGATATATCGTCAATAGATCAGGATATGGGCATCGCATTTAATGAGTACTGTACCACCTGGGGCAATCCCAGTTTTGAAAATATCAAGAAAATAGCCGACCAATTAAAGGACAAAGGAATCAGATATCTGGTCATTGATTCCGGCTGGTATGGCAAGGATGACTACTGGTGGCAATCCATTGGTGACTGGGATGTGAATACGAATAAATTTCCGGGCGGTCTGAAGCAGGTAGCGGATTACATCAGACAATGCGGTATGATACCCGGTATTTGGTTTGAATTTGAATCAGTTGGCAGGCTCTCGAAGCATTTCGATCAGGTAGAGCATTTATTAAAAAAGGATGGGGCCGTCATTACGGTGGGAGATAAACGTTTCTGGGATATGTCCGATCCCTGGGTTGTGGAATATCTGCAGAGGGCGGTCATCCAGACACTGAAGGAAGCTGGATTCGGCTATTTAAAGGTGGATTATAATGATACCATCGGTATTGGCTGTGACGGTGCGGAGAGCCTTGGTGAGGGCTTAAGACAGAGAGTAAGGGCGAGTCAGGTCTTCTTTCAGAAAATCAAGCAGGAAATACCAAATATCGTAATAGAAAACTGTGCCAGTGGAGGACATAGATTAGAACCCTCCATGATGGAGCTGGTATCCCAGGCAAGCTTTTCCGATGCCCATGAGATCGTATCCATCCCGGTGATTGCTGCAAATCTCCATAGGGTAATCAAACCGTCTCAGAGTCAGATTTGGGCTGTCCTCAGGGCAGGGGATGATCATAATCGGCTTTATTACTCCATTATAAATACTTTTT
>JAEZJW010000098.1 GCA_023415595.1 Bacillota bacterium | reverse complement strand
GTCGGTTCCAATACGCCGGTCATCATCTTGATCGTAGTGGACTTTCCTGCTCCGTTGGGCCCGAGATAACCGACAATTTCCCCGGTACCGATTTCAATATTGATATTATTTACGGCATGGATGATATGATAGTCCCGCGAGAACAGATCTCTAAAGCTTCCTCTTAAGCCCTCCCTGCGGTTCAACACCCTAAATTCCTTTGAAACATCCTTCAGAACAATGATTTTCTCCACCATTTAACCCTCCTACTGCCGACACCTGCGAATTTGGGCGCCAGCCATACTCAGATACCATTTTATGGTATTACATGTTGGTTTAACATATTATTAATGAATTGTCAATATAGGAATCCGCATCAAAAAAGTAAGCCCTCGGATTTGGATAGAAAGCTTACTTAATCGTATAAATGTCATTATATAGAAACTGAACCGCTATAGTATTATGTTTCCGAATCCTCGAAAAGCGACGACAGATCGTCTCCGAATCGTTCCCCCAGATAGCTGCGTCCGGAGGGCTGGCGTTCCAGATAGTCCCGTCGGATCTGATCCCTGATCCGGAGAATCTCTTCCTTCAGGTCACCCGCTGAGAGCCTGACCGCTCCCTGTCCAAGAATGATCATCTGCTCCAGTGCATCGGAGGTGGCTACGGTAACATGATGCTTCCTTGCGATATCGTGGGTAACCTTCTCGATATATTCATCTGCGGTTTCCGCTTCCTTCGTATACACCACATGGATATTATGATAGTCCTGTACCTCTCCTGTACCACCCTTTACTTTATAGGCATCAAATACCAGTATCAGGATACATTTCTTAAAACCCTGGTAATTACAGAGGATATCCATCAGCTTATGTCTGGCTGAGTCCATATTTTCCTTAGCCAATCTGTTCAACTCATCCCAGGAAAAGATGATATTATAGCCGTCAACAAGAAGATATTCCTTAACAGGCTCCTTCGGCTCTGTTTGTTTCTGCTGTTTCAATTCTGAAGCTTTCAGTTGCTTACTCTCACTCTTTCCCTCCGGAATTTTCTCATATCCCAAGCTGCTCCCGGAATAGGCAGTTTTCTGTCTGATTGGTCCGAAGGTCCTGACAAAGATCTCCTCCAGTTCCTTATCCGTTTGCAGAGAATCCTTACGGGATACACCTGTTTTACCGGTGGCCGGTACAACCTTATCCCCTTCTGGCACCTTGGGGGGTCCACCAGTTCCATTACTAACCCCTTCTGATGTTTTCTGCTGTTCCTCCTTCTCCGATCTTCTCCATCCGCTGTCCACATGCATATAGTCCCGGACCTTATCCCAGGGAACCGTAAAGCCTGCTCCGTAAGCACAGAAGACCGAGTCGGCAGTATTCTCCACATCCCGATCTCTGTCATAGCCGATGGCACTGATCACTTCCTCCTCATTATGACAGGGCAGATATCCCATCATGGTACAATTTAATCTCCCTCTGCCACTGGTATAATCAACAACCGCCATATGATACCCCCGCATCGAAGCTACTGGAGCCTGCCCTGTCAATACGGCAGTCTCTCCGTCTATCTCCGGGGGCTGAAAGGTTCCGTTCATCAGATTAAGGTCGGTCATAGCCCGACCCAGTGCATAAACAGGGATTTCCAGTCTGAACTGATAATACGGTTCCAGAAGGATACTCTTTACACTCATCAAGCCCTGCCGTACTGCCCGATAAGTTGCCTGTCTGAAGTCTCCTCCCTCAGTATGCTTCAGATGCGCCTTGCCGTCAATTAGTGTAATCCTCATATCCGTGATCGGAGAGCCGGTGAGTACTCCCACATGCTCCTTTTCCTCCAGATGAGTCAATACGGACTGCTGCCAGCTTCTGTCCAGTTCATCCTCACTGCAGCTGCTGGTAAACTCAAGCCCGCTTCCGGGTTCTAAGGGCGCGAGTAGCAGATGGACCTCCGCATAATGCCGTAGGGGTTCAAAATGCCCTACCCCCTCTGTAGGTTCCAGAATCGTTTCTTTATAAACGATATTTCCCGGTCCAATATTCACGCTTACACCAAAACGCTCCAGTATAAGGCTCTTCAGGACTTCTATCTGCACTTCTCCCATCAGCTGTACATGTAGCTCTTTCGTGTGTTCCGACCATAGGATGCGCAGCTGGGGATCTTCTTCCTCCAGATGTCTCAGTTTGGAATGCAAGCTATGGGCATCACAGCCGGGTGGCAAGAGAAGCTGACAGTTCAGCACCGGTCTCAGCAGCGGCATTTCGGATACCGCTTCAATTCCCAACCCTTCACCCGCATAGGACTTTGTCAGTCCTGCTACCGCACAGATCGTACCAGCCATCGCCTCTTCTACCGCTTCATACCTTACACCGGAATAGATTCTGATCTGATCGGCCTTCTCTACCCATATCTCTGTCTCCCGCAAACTGTTATTCTTAAACCTGCTCAGCGGGTCCTTATTACTTTTACCACCAGGTTCGGAATTCTCTTCCTCCTTTCGGTTGGTCATCAGCATCTTGACCTTAAGGCTGCCCCCTGTAATCTTCATATAGGTCAGACGGTTCCCCTGCTCATCCCTGCCGATCTTATAGACCTTAGCTCCGAACTGCTCCGGATAGCGGGGCTGCTGTGTATACTGAGCTATCCCTTCAAGAAATTCTTCCACACCCTCCACCCTCAGGGCAGACCCGAAGTAGCAGGGAAACACCTTTCTGTCATCAATCAGTGCTTTGATATCTTCTATAGTTACCGCTCCGCTTTCGAGATACTTTTCCAGCAACGCGTCATCGCACATCGCAAGGTTTTCCAGAAAGTCTTCACTCCTCCGCTCTTCATTGAAATCGATGCAGCCCTCACCGAGACGTTTTTTCAATTCTTCCAGCAGAGCACTGCGGTCCGTTCCCTCCATATCCATTTTATTGATAAACAAAAAGGTGGGAATCTTATAACGGGCAAGGAGTCCCCAGAGTGTATCGGTATGTACCTGAACACCCTCGCTGCCGCTGATGACCAAAATAGCACAATCCAACACCTGAAGAGTCCGCTCCATTTCAGCGGAGAAATCCACATGCCCCGGTGTATCCAGTAAAGTAACTTCCATATCCTTATATGTGAAAACCGCCTGCTTTGAAAATATGGTAATACCTCTGGCACGTTCCAGCTCATAGGTATCCAGAAACGCATCCTTATGGTCCACCCTGCCCAATTTTCTGATACTGCCGGTCAGATAAAGCATGCTTTCCGCCAGTGTTGTTTTTCCCGCATCTACATGGGCCAATATACCGATTACCAATTTTCTCATCTTACTCTCCGTATCAATCATAAGTTATATTCATTCTGTATCACTATCCGTTTCACTTTAAAACTTGGTGCATTCTAGTTCCAATTCTTCCATACCTCAGGCTGGTACCCAACCGTGGCCAGCTTTCCGTTCCTTACAATCGGTGTTTTTAAGACCTGCTGATTTTCAAGGATTTTCTCTTCTTTATCTGCATCCGACAGATATTTTAAGAGTACGGATAATTCCTTCTCCTTGCTCTTCTCATCGAGAATCGCTTCCACTCCTCCTGCAGCCTGCTTCACAGAGGTGAATTCTCCTTTGCTCATCCCCTTTTCCTTCAGGTTGATGAATTGGTACTTAATCCCCCGCTCCTTAAAATACCGCTCTGCTTTCTTCGTTTCAAAGCAATTTGTTTTCCCAAATATCTGTATATTCATAAAGCTCTCCTGACTATTACACGAATCTGTTATTGTACTATAAAATCGCAAAGGAAACCTGACTTCCCGGATAATTTCTTCAGTGGCATGTAATCGGTAATCAGGTTACCCCCCAGATACAGCTCCGTAAGCTTTGTCAGACCCTGTAATGGGGCCACACTTTTGATTCTGTTCTCCTTCAGATACAGCTTCTCCAGAGAGGCCAGATTAGTGAGCGGCTTCAGATCCGAGATCCGGTTACCATTCAAGGAGATTAACCTTAAATTCCTTAAAGCGGACAGTGGACCGATGCTGCTGATGGAGTTCCGCTGAAGATATAATTCTTCCAGGCCGGTCAAACCGCTCAACACCTTTAGATCTGAGATTTTATTATTATCCAGGGATAGCAGCTTAAGGGTTGTAAGCCCTTTTACAGCTTCTGCCTTACTGATGCTGTTCTCCCCAAGCTCTAATATCTCCAATTGCTTTAACTTTGATAATGCTGTGATATCGGTGATCTTATTCTCCCGTAAATACAGTTCCGTAAGGTTGCTTAAGGAAGACAGCTGTGTCAGGGAGGTGATCCGGTTACCGTTCAGGGAAAGTACCTCCAGCTTTTTTAGCTTCTTCAAAGGCTTAAGATCCGATACCTGATTACGCTGAAGATAAAGTACCTTAAGCTCCGTCAGGCTGCTGATTGCTGTGATATCCTTTATCCCCAGCTGCCCTGCGTCCAAATATTCTAACCTAGTCAGAAGCTTCAGGTCTGTCAGGCTTTTCACTCCCCCTCGAAGCTTCAGCCGATAAATCCCTTGGATATCAAATACCGTGATCTTACCTGTACGCTTACCTAGCTTCTCCCTGACAGCCTTCTCGACTGCCATATCCTTGAAGCTGACTGTTTTCCTGCTGTATTGGGTCGGTTCCCCAAAGGTTTTCATCCTATCAAGAAGCGCAGTCCAGCCGTCCAGATGATATTTTATTCCGTTGGCATCCGTATAATCAGGTACATTCGCCAGGCTCCAGACTGAGATGCCACCCAAACCATAGACACCCGCAAGCTCTGTCTTCGCTCCGATGCTGTTACTGTCTTCATACAGTATAATATTCCAGGACCGGTCTGAAGAATGAAAGTACTGTATGTAGGGTGTCTGCAGCTCCTGATTGTAGCCGTAGCTGATCTTAACTCCCTTACCATCCTTATTATCCACCCGGTCCTTGATGGACTGATAAAGCGGGGTAAGCCTTCCTTCCCTGCTTAATGTGGAATCCTTCAGGGTCTCCCACTCTGCCGCACTGTTTACATCATATTGCCATTGGGCACTGTCAAAGGTGATCTGTAGCCAGACCTTCTTAAGCTCAGAAGGGTCGGAAGCTGCAGCTGACATCTCATCCAATGCCTGTCTCACCAGGCGGATCGGTGCCATACTGTAAACCGGATCCAGGGCGTTAAGGCCCGTGTACTGCTCAGCCTGGCGCTTTTCCAGCTTCTCAGTCGGCTCATAATCGTGAGCCATCAGGATTACCCTGTCCGAGAGCTCGAGGATACTGTCATAATCAAAGCCATCATAATATAACCCCGGATTCACCGCAGTATATAGCTTCTTTGACAGGGGTTCCAGCTGTACCCTCAGTTCATTCAGAAACTGAATATAATGAGCGCTGATCGGTTCTCCTTCATACAATAACGGAAATCCCTGATTACCCGTATCACGAAGCCCTTCAAAATCGATGACCACACCATCATAGGTAATCCCCTTGTCAGGGATGATCTCAGCCGTCAGCTGATCTGCAATCGCCTTAATCATAACTGCCCGTTGTTCCTGATAGGGTAACAGCCGAATGCAGTCATCGCTATCCATATAGATATTCAGCTGAAGTGATTTATTCTTACTTTTCGCATATTCCACCGGCAGATTGAAATTGGCGGGATAATAGAAGCCGCTGTTACCATTCTTACCTTTTATGATATTCAATACACCGGGCTCCGCCGCATCGAACCTGCTCCAGGCAAAGCTTAAGGAATCCACACTGTCTATATATTGTTTCATTTTTGCGTTAAATACGGCATTTGAAGGATAGAAGGCATGAAGCTCTCCACCAGCCTGAGCGGAAGCCCCATCCATATTACATCCATCTGATGAGCCTGACAGGTTAAAGCTGCTTCCTGCCGCAAAAGCTTCCATCGGTATCATCGAACCGATTATGACCAGGATACCCATGCATAAAGCAAATAATCTATGTATCAACGAATGAATAATAACCTCTTTAGAAGTACTTGTCTTTTTATATTTCTCCATAATTTCGCCCTCCTAATTCATATTTTAGCATCTTTTCCGACGAAGATATAGCCTAAATTATCATAACATAACTTTTGTAGCTCATTACCGGAACACTTCCAACAGTAATACGGAATAATAAAGCAGCCCTAAAAATGCAGAAAAGCCATTTTTAGGGCTGTATGAAAGTACGAAGCTGACTATATTAGTTAACAATGCACTTACTAGGATTATATCTTACCTAATTTTTGAATATACTCTCTGATCACCGAAACTGAATGTTTGAATTTCGTAAGCTCCTCCGATGACAAATGAACTTCCACCACATCCTGTACCCCATTCCGATTTAAAATCGCAGGCACTCCGGCAAAGACATCAGACTCTCCGAATTCACCCTCCAGTAAAGTGGATACCGGAATAATCCTATTCTCATCATTCATTACGGCCTTGATAATTCCGACAACAGCGGTAGCTATTCCATAGCAGGTAGTCCCCTTAACCTCTAATATTTCAAACCCAACACGGGTTACACGTCTTACGATTTCGTCTAAATCAACATTCCTATATTCCGTATTATCCTCCAGAATATCTGTAAATCGCTTGCCTCCGACGGTTACATGGGACCAGGGGCACATCTGGCTGTCACCGTGCTCACCCATCGTATAACCCTGTACACTTCTGGGATCCACTCCGATCAGCTC
>JAEZJW010000106.1 GCA_023415595.1 Bacillota bacterium | reverse complement strand
CCTTTAGGGCTAGCCCGAGAATGAAGTGCAGCTGGCAGAACCTTCAGAGCGCCTTCCAGGCGCAGGCAGGTAATACCCCCTTATAGGGGGATAGACAAACCACCGGCTAAGCCGGTGGTCATGATTGAATAAGTGCACTAATTGATGCATTAAGTGTTACTTTTCAGATGTTAGCTCTAAGTTGGCATAGTTGGCATTTTACCCGAAAAGTTCACGATTTGTATATATTTCCTATAAAAAATCCGACAAAAGTCCCATAAATTGACATTATAAATACACAATATGTAAAGAATCAACAAAAATTAACATTATTTTTGTTAAGTATTATTTTTCAACAAGTATTTACAAAATATGTCTTATGCATTATCATATAGTTATCCTAATAATTCCAGAATTATTCACTTCTATTTATCAAGATGAAGCGATATGCTTCAACTTTCCATTTCTCAATCTTATCTTAAGGGGGTAATCTAATGAAAATCGCGTTCTGGAGCAATTCATACGAGCAATCCTTGGTCTCCTACAATCTGGCAGCAGTCAGTATAGCAAGTGTTATGCGTTCACCTTATACTGTTACGGTTCTTGAGAACCATCTCAGTAAGGATAATCTTGGACTTGCTTTCCTGGGTGCCGGTAGGGTGCCATTTCTCCGGGAAGTCGGTACGAACTACTACGAAGGAGGGGGAATTGAGGGGTTACTCAGGAGGATTTACCGGGGAGAGAATAACCCGGTGATGCTTCGGAACTATCGTAAGGAGATTATCCCCAACCATCTATATTATCTGCCGCAGAGCGGAAATATTCACATTGAACTATTTGATTACGAATTTAATCACAATCTTACACCTTTATTCCAACTGTTAAGTGAAGCTACTGATCTTTGCTTCATTGACACAGCTCCACTGAATCTAAATTCTAAAACTATTCTAGAAGATGCTGATCTAATCGTCGTTAACCTCTGCCAAAACCAAAACTTTCTTGAAGACTTTATCCAAAGCTATTCCTCCCTGATCCCCAAATCTGTTTTTCTGATCGGTAATTACACAAATCGAAATATCTTAAGCTGCAGAAGGATCTCTGAGCTTTATGAAATCCCCTTGGAGTGCATGGCTCCAATCCCCTGGAACCAAGCTTTCCACGAAGCTAGTACGCGTGGGAGAGTAGTGGAGTTTATAACCGGCAATTACAGATGTACGAATGATAATCCAAATTACCGCTTCATCCAGTCTATCAGAAAAGCTGCGGGATTGATTATCAAGAGGGCTGAGATGTCCGGGAATCTGGTCAGGAGGGAGATCAATTCTTGTGGAAGATGACATTACTCAGGATAGTTCTTATGTTATTTACTGGAATACTTCTATATACAGTTCTTCTGTATGTTTGTGGAAGAATATCGTTAACAAAGTTAAAAAGAAGGAGACTGATAAAGTTTAAGAGACTTCAGATCTCTAAGGGTGCAATCATAAAAATATATATTCTTGTTTTAATCAGTACGGTACTACTATCCTTTCTATTTATTAAGTATTACTCAAGAGGTAAGCTATGAAACTGAAAAGAAAATTGAAAAGATCAACCAAGCAGTACATAATCGTTGCATTGATCTGTATCATAGTAATTGGCTGTGCTTCAATCGCGACCATCATCATAATGACAGGTCAGATGAAACAAGAATATGAAGGTCGGCTGAAAGAAGCGCAGCAGGAGAAAGTTTTAAATCAAAGAAGTGTATATATAACTGAGACAGCAATCAGTGCCGGAGATATCATTACCGAGGATTTGGTAAAGAGAAAGACTGTTTATGCATCACAGCCTGGGGATATCTACATGCAGGAGGATGAGATCGGGAAAGCAGCTTTGCTGGATATACCAGCCGGAACCCACCTTCTAAGCAGTATGCTGACCAATTCATCAGTTTCTGGTGAATTGCGTGAAATAGAATATAATATCATTCTGGTTAATTCGAACATTGTGGAAGATGATTATGTAGATGTACGGATCATGTTCCCAAATGGTGAAGACTATATCATTCTTTCAAAAAAAGTTCTGCGAGGGTACTCTGCTGATACAGGGAGCTGTTATCTATGGTTAACAGAGGAGGAGATCTTGCGGATGGCCAGTGCTGCTGTCGATGCATTTCTATATCCTGGTTCAAAATTATATACCACTAAGTATATCGAACCTAATCTTCAGGATGGATCTTATATCACATATAAACCAAGCATCTCAACTCTCATTTTAATTCAGGATAATCCTAATATTCTTGAAACAGCTGAAACTGCGTTAAGCAGCCAGATAAGAAAAGCTATGGAAAACCGGTTGGCTGCAAGCCTATCTACGAAAGTAGAAGAAATTGATTGGTCACTTTCAACAAATGGAGTAGTCGATCATGAGGATTTCCCAACTGTTCTAAATCCTGAGCTTAATAAAACGTACTTTGATGAACAACAGGAGAAGGGCTCAGATATTGATTACGGTCCATAGATACTCCCAAAATAATAAAGAAAAATAGACGCTGCAAGAAAAAGCTGACACATCTTTCAGCTGATGAAGTAAACCCATACTGCATCTGGAGGCAGTGATTAGAAACAGCAACAGGCTGTATAACGAAGCATTCAAATCCGTTTCTCGCAGATATTCTAATCTGTAGCGGTGCAAGCTTCGTGATTCATCGTCACTACCCTGGTACCAGATTATCCCCAGAATAATTTTGAGGCTTGGTACCTTGGTAGGTATGACGATTTTGCGTGTTATGTGCATTCAATGGTTGCGCAGATAAGAAAGGAGCTTCTGATGATAGGCTATAAAGGTATTACAATAGGTTTTGCCGGAGTAGATAAGCAGGATATCATTTTATATCTGGCACGTATTTTATACCATATCGGCAAACAGGTTCTTATCGTGGACAAATCCGAATCTCAGGCTGTCACGGAGTGTATTCCTTGTCCGGCGGGACTGGAGAATACCATGATCGAGTATCGAGGAATATACTTTGTAAATGGCAGGAAAAGTGAAAAAGACCTACCAGCGATCCTGCGGAAGAAAAATTTTGATTATATCCTGACGGATTATGGTTTCTGGCAGGATGAAAAGGAATTTACAGAGTTGGATTACCTCATCTATGTGACGGACCAACAGAAGCATAATATGAATAGGATCATGCCTATGATAAAAAATAGAAGGGATCGTCAGAGCATAGTGATCAGGGATGTCGTAGGACATATTTCTGATATGAGGGACAGGATCAGCTTTCAGGAGTTATCCATGATTCCTGCTGATAGGGTATTTATTATTTATCAGGATGAGCTTGATACGAAGTTCAAATTAAGGTGCCAGTATGAGATCGTTTTCCGCTTCGGAAAGCTTTCAGTACCTGCTCAGAATGCAATTAAAGGTTTGATTATGGAGATCGTATCGGGATTAGATAAGAAGGACTTTTTCTCGGCTTACAGAAAAGCAAAAAGAGGAGAATAATGCTATGGGAAAGATAGTGGCTTTTTGGAGCAGCATCCATGGACAGTCGGGTACAACCAGCAACATGATTGCCATTGCTGCTTTGTCTGCCATGGAGCAGGACTTTAAATGCCTGCTTATGCAGACGCATTTTAAAATGAATAGTTTAGAAGCTTATCTGATCGGCAGCAGAGAAAGCTCCCGTGACATATTCGTTGATATAGGAATTGACGGTTTAGCCAGGAGTATCAAGCTGGAGCCGCTCAATGAGCAAATTATCGATAACTATACAATACCCTTGTGGAATAAGAAACTGACTCTACTCCCCGGTACAACAATAGATAATAATGATATGTTCAGGTATGATATGGCGAAAACCATAGGTAAAATTATTAAGGAAGCAAATAAATATTATGATTTTATATTTATTGACAGCAATAGCGGATCGGATGAAATATCTAAGCTGGTACTATCCCAGGCAGATCTGGTTGTCGTGAATCTGAGCCAAAATAAAAGTGTCCTTGACCATTACTTCTCAAATTGGAAGTTCAAAGATCATAATCTAATGTATCTGATAGGCTCGTATAACAGAAATTCTTCTTATAATCTGCATAATCTGAAAGCTCTATATAAACAATTCAGGAAAACTCCGTTAGGTGTGATACCATATAATACCGGTTTTATGGATTCTCTGTCAGGCGGATGCGTATTAAGATATATAAGCAAAAATATAGGTGTAAATAAGACGCGGGAAGATACTTATTTTATGACATGTGTCAGAAAAGCTTCAGAAATGCTGATAGGACTGATAAATGATAAGCGGGGTGGTATGGCAGTTGGAAGTTAATGCAATCATAATTGTAATCATACTATATTTGATAGTTATAATGCTTTATTTTCACTTTAAAAAGGATGATGCCCAAGAATATGATGGCTCTGAAGATGAATATTCACAGTCCTATCTAAGGAGTGTTATCAAAGAGAAAATAAATGAACTTACTGATACCAGTTATGTGGATCTAAACTTAAGTAAAACCGCCGCAAGGAAAGAAGAAGCCAGAAAATTGCAGCTGATCAGAGCGATAAGAACCTGCGGATATGGGGATCTCAATGCGAAGGAATTTGTAAAGGATTATATTAGGAAGCTTTTACAGAAGGAATTCAATGTTACGGAGGGAACAGTAGACAAGGTACTTCCTTTCGAAAATGCTATACTTCTCGATGTGAGAGATAAATTCGATATTCTGCTTTATCTTTATACGAAAAAGTATGGATTGGATGGATTTTACCATATGATAACAGAGAACGGCTTTCATAAGCTTAAGGGTAACGGAAGCCGAGAAGATGAGTACCACTATGAGATAACATCGGAGGATATCAATAAGCTCTATCACAATATGGCTATTTGTCTGGATTACCTGGATAAGCTGGAGATCATAACACAGCGGGTGTACGCCGGATATCTTGGAAACGGTGTAATAGACGAGATCAGAGATATGAAAAAGCTGGACGGAATATCCGCGGGGTTATCCGGTCTGACTGCAGAGTACTATAACTATATGGAAGAATACGTGCTAGAAAACCGTGAAAGTATTGGATACTACTATAACAGTATCTGGATCATGTTTCAGGGTAAAACGATTCGACTCACTTTTTTGGGATTTGGAAGTAAGGCGGAGATGGTCAGGGTTGCTAAGAAGATATACAGATATGATGAACCGGGGTACTTATCTGAAAACAGGGGTTATATTATAAATACCATGTGTGACGGATCACGAATCGTAGTGGTAAGACCTAAGGTTGCAGAAAACTGGGCTTTCTTCATCCGTAAACTGAACAGTATAGAAAATGTTGCTATAGGAAATCTTCTGACGGATCAGAACGCAGAGCTGCCGATCAGGGTCATGAGTTGGTTGGTTAAGGCATGCTGTACCATTGCAGTTACTGGGAAACAATTCTCCGGTAAGACCACTCTTCTTAAATCACTGATGGAATTTATTAATAGTATCTATAATGTCAGAGTCCAGGAAATGATTTTTGAGCTTCGACTGAAGGAGATACCCAGGTACCGGAACAGGAACATTCAGACCCTCAGGGATACAAACTCCATCGGTATGCAGGAGGTCATGGATCTGTTCAAAAAGATGGATGGTGACATCTATATCTTCGGAGAGATCCATTCACCCAGCGCCTGTGCTGTAGTTATTCAAGGAGCATTATCAGGTACCAGACAGATGCTATTCTCCCACCATGCCAAAACCAGTGAGGCACTTGTCGACAGCTTTAAGGTATCTATGCTGCAGACAGGAGTATTTTCTGATGAGATGGCTGCGGAAGAGCAGGTGGCAAGAACAATTAATTATGATTTTCATATGTCAACAACCATAGATGGACATATCTATCTGGAAAGAATAACAGAGATCATTCCGGAAAGGGGTAAACCATATCCGGAGAAACTGGAGGACTGCTTCCGGGAATACTTTACGAGGATGACAAACGGAAGGCGTTACCGCACGAAGGATATTGTCGTATTCAAACAGGGAAAATATGAACTTGCAGGGATACCAAGTAATATTACCAGAGACAAGCTGCGGGAATATCTATCGGATGATGAGGTAAAGGAGTATGATGACTTCTTTGATGGATGTAAAGAGGTGATTGCATGAGTATCAAAGCATATCGTCCGCGGAACAGAAGGAAGAGATCAAAATTCCTGATTAGCTCCTATCATGTCTTTTCAGAGTTTTCTCTGACGAAAAGATATGTAGAGCAAATGAGAAAGCGATATGAAATGCATAGTCCGGAGGATTTACGATCCCTGATGTGTAAAACGATGGGAATGTGTTATCTGATTTGGTCAAGCAGTTTAACCCTCCTGATCTTTATTTTTGGACTTAATCCCTCCATGTATTCTGCTGCTCTGACTATCTTATCTATATGGGTATTTAACCATGAGTATCTGGAGCATAAAGTTAATCATATGGAGTTACTCCTAATGAACCAATTGGATAAATTTCTTTCCGATACCAGACATAGCTTTTATCAGCATGGAATGATTGATGAAGCTATTTCGGATGCATCTGAAAGTTGTGGACGGATCATGAAGCTGAATGCAGCTAAGCTGCAGGGGGTACTTGACAGCACTGATATGGAGACTGCGATCAGAAGATACAATGAAACGGTATCAAACAGATTCCTCCGCATGTTCTTATCGTTGGCTGTATATGTTTCAGAGTTTGGTGATAAATTAGTGAACGGTGTTTCTGTTCTTTTAATGAATGTACATAATCTAAAGAGTGATATTTATATTGAGCTTATGAATCGGAAGGATACTGATCATAAGTTTTCCGGGATGGTGTTCATAACCCTGGCACCAATGTATCTGCTGGAACCAATCAGAAAGTGGGCTATCAGCACATCCCCAGGGTTAGCCGTCTTTTATGACGGTACTTTAGGTATTACTCTTACGATTGCAATTATCCTCCTGACTGTCATTATGTATTTAATGATAAACGAGCTTAAGGAGAGAAATTTGTCCGGAATGAAGGAACATTCAGTAATAAAGTATCTGTCCTATTTGAAGCCGGTCAATCGTATTCTCAATAATTATAATGATAAGAATATGCTTAGATTGGAAATGCAGGAGGAACTTCTATACCGGGTAGGAGAAAAGCTGACGGCAAGACAGTTCCTGCTAAAGAGAATGGTTTATGCAGTGCTCCTATTTCTGCTATGCATTCTGGTGTCTATGACAATGCATCATAAGAATAGAGAAAACCTACTGACTTCCCAGAAACTTACGACGAAAACAGAAGCAGCTATTCCGGATAAAATGGTGAAGGCTGCAGGTGAAAAGGTGGTTCATTATATTCTGGCTTATAAAGACCAGCCTGTGGACAAGGAAGCACTAGAGAAGGATCTAATTCAGGATGGAACGTTTAGAAGCGAACTGGTGAGGTTAAATATAGCCGAGGAAATTGTTGGCAGAAACCAGCGATACCTGCAGGAATATTTTCACTGGTATGAGCTAATCTTTGCTCTGACTGCAGCAGGAGTGGGGTTCTGGTCTCCTTACTGGATGCTTCTTTACCGTAAGAAAGTGCTGGCTCTGAATATGGGGAATGAAGTAGCACAGTTCCAGTCAATCATCATACTGGTCATGAATCTGGATACTACTACAGTACTTAAGGTATTGGAGCTGATGGAGTCCTTTGCTATGATATTTAAGGAAACTATTAAAATGTGTATCAATGAGTATTCCTCCGGTGATCTGGATGCCTTGGAAAAACTTAAGCTGAGGGAGCAATATGAGCCATTCCGGCGGTTGGCGGACAATCTGATCATAGCAGATAAAATAGGTGTACAAAAAGCGTTCGATGAGATAGCGGAGGAGAGAAAGGTTAGCCAGGAAATGAGGAATCAGGATTACCGAATCTCAAGGGACAAAAAGGTAGTGGCCGGTACCATTATGTCCTTTCTGCCTGCTACAATAACGATTGCATTTTACTGGGTGGTTCCCTTCGCTATCGATGCACTATCCGGCCTTAAGGATTATGACTCTGTTATGAATACCTTCAGATAAATCAAATAAGAGAACATAGATTTTTAATAAAATTATTGGATAAGAGAGGTTGCATCTATGGGTAATGTTTGGAAGTTTCTATTGCTTGCTGTTGGTTGCATCATTGTAGTGGCTCTAATTACCTTAAGCTTAAGGGTTTCTGATAAGGGTGAAACCGATACGGAGAAAAACCTTGGACAATATAATATGATAGCCAGTGCTGCGGAGGATACTGATCTGAAGCTCTATGACAATATCGAAGTCAAGGGTTCTGAAATCACAGGCTTAATTAAGAAATACAACGATCATGATTATTTGTCCGTAGTTGTGGATACAAAGGCCGGTACATCGACTGCTTATGTAAACCCATGCGTTGCGACAGGGATTACAATGCCCGTAACAAATTCCGGAGTAGACTATTCAGCGCTTCCAACCACTAAAGCAAGTGTAAATTATATTAATGAGGCCGCCATTTTTCGTTCGTACGTTTATTATGATTCCAATGATATAGTTGCCTGTATATGGTTTACTCAGCAATAAATTATGAAGAGAAACAGAGTGAAGTCCGGGGAGGGACATGGCATGGGAAATGTATGGAAGTTCTTATTACTGGCAGTTGGCTGCATCATTGTGATCGCACTGATCACCTTGAGTTTGAGGATATCTAAAAAGGGAGAAGCAGATACGGCCGATAACCTGGAATTATATCAAAGGGTAGCCGGTGATGCAGAAAATCTGGATATAAAAATATATGATGAAACAGAGGTTCTCGGCTCGGAAATCAAGCAGCTGATCCGTAAATATTCCGAGGATGATTACCTATCCATAAAGGTGATAAATGGGAAGGATGATACAGAGGATTACATCCATAGATCAACTATTACGAATGGAGTAGCAGCGATCGGAGCAGCACTTACTACAGGGATTTCGGAGAAACCTCAGGATGATAATTATATTAATGATTCAGGAAGATTCAAAGCAGAGGTTCTGTATGACCAGAACGATATCGTTGCCTGCCTGAGGTTTTGTCAACAATAATATAAAGGAGATGGAACCTTGAGTAATGTTACGAAATTTTTGCTTCTGGCCTTTAGTCTGATGATGACTTGTATATTGGTGGTTTATTTTAACAAGGTGGCCAAAGCCGGTATAGATACCTCCAATACAGCGATGCACCAATTGAGTAAATTTAATCAGGAATTAGCCGAGAGTGATATCACCATGTATGATGGGCTTGAGGTAAGGGGAAGCGATGTTGTTAATTTTATTAAGAAGCAACTGGGCGCTTATGATCCTGCAGAAGAGGCTATGCTGTATATTCATGTAGTTACAGCAACATACGACTGTTTTTATCGGAATAATGCCTTTATTTCAAAGATGCAGGACTTTAGTTCGGAACGTTATATCAAGCCTACGGCAACCTTCTGTTGTAATATCATCAGGGATGCGAATCATGTAATCATCGGTATTAACTTTCTTCAGGGGTAGCCTATGGAGAATGTAATTAAGCTGCTTAGAGTCGCATTCTATGTGTCTGTATTTACTTTGGGAATAACTTTACTTTACTTAATGTCAGAAAAGCTTCGAAGTACTTCCGAACGTTTCGCCGATGTGATTGCAGGGGATAACCTTCTATATGAGGCTCCCCTTACAAATCAAAGAGATACAGCTTTAAGAGTAGAGCTAATTGCATTGCTGATGGAAGATATCACGTATGACATTAATATTGAAGATCCAGCAGCTAGCTATAGTTTGACTGCCGGAACCTATCATCCGGAAGATATCATTGGAATCGCATTGACTGGCAACAGGTATGAAAAGAGATATGTTTATAACGAAAGTGGAGATATCATTAAGATATTTTACCAGTATATCAGTGATGATTGAGGGTTAGCGAATGGAGGTTTTAAGCAAGGTTATATCGTTCCTTCTGGTAGTAATACTTTTATTCCTACTTCCGGTGGATTATTTACTGGGACACCGGTATATAGTATCCGATGGATACACTAAGAATGAAACCGCCCGATTTGTGGATACAGTCAGAAGCCAGGGTTATCTTGATGTTGGCATGTATGAAGAGTTTTTGAAGAAACTGAGTGTTACTGGAGATTTATATGAAATAGAAATAGAACATGCTGTCCCGAAGGAAGGGGAGAGGCTAAGTGCTTTTGATGGGCTACCAGGTGTCATGGTGGCATCCGCAGAGCTGCAGTCGCTTCCCTTGGGTACAGAGGAAGGAATTATAACAACGTTTGCAGCCCATAACCACATCGATGATTGTTATGAAGGGCATAACCACACAGTAAGCGGTTGTACTGATGGATATATTTGCCATGATGGCTCCCTGACGTTAGTCACTCGGAGTTTAGTACACGACAAGGAATATAATTTCAATTGCACTACTTGTGGAAAAACAATTATTGCATTTAGGGTAGACTATTTCGATACAAATGATAATTACTTCATATGTACAATGAGATGGAGCGCTTCCCAAAATGATTATGTGCTTACTAAATCAAACTACTTTATTGATTCAGATGCTGGTGCAGATATAGGCTATCCGGCTGCACGTAATTTGATCGGATATGCTTCTATCCTACCAAGGGACGCCAATACATTATACAGAAATTATCCGGAAATTAATTTTACTGCAAAAAACTCATATCCGGACACGACCTGGGTGTCTATTGTACCGCCGCCAAAATGTCAGTTACCCAATGATCCCAACCCCATCTGCGATCGTGTGATTACCTCCATAACGGCTACGAATCCCTCACAAACGATTAGTATTGGCCAGGAGATCATCACAACCGCTATAGCTACATATCTTGATGGTCACTCAGGAATAGTGAATTGCTCTAGTAATTTTAATCCAGGGATATCGGGTAACCAGATAATAACTCTTACTTATTCAGGGCTTGTAGGAAACGCAAAGACGATAGGTACAAGAACATGTTTGCTTTCCGTTACAATGGGTGGTAATTCACCCTTGTCCTATATCAGTGTAGAACCTACCATGCAGACGATTGAACGATATACATTGCCAAGCTTTGAGGTAACAGCCTTTTATGAAGATGGTAGTTTTAAGAAGATTACCGGGGCAAATATTTCTGGTTTTGACAGTAGTAGGATCGGGGTGCAGGATGTTACTGTTTCTTATACTGAGAACAATATAATACGGTCAACTTTAATTCAAATAACCGTTACCCCTATGAAAAGATTATGTCCCGTATGCGGTAATGAGTATTTCCTAAATGAGGAAGATTTTGATCCGGGCTGTCCTAGCTGTAAAACAATTGTATCCTATATTCAGGTGTCGCCCGAATACATAACAATCAACCAGTACGAACCCCTAAACATCATTGTGACTGCAACCTTTCTTGACGGTCATACAGAAACAGTAATGGGATGGAATAGCAATTGTGATCCTAACAGAACGGGGATGCAGCTTGTCAGGGTATCCTTCCGAGGAAAATTTACCTATGTCAGTGTCATGGTTGTCTCCGTGAATACCTGCAGTATCTGCGGTGTTGATTATTCCTTGAATGAGGATGGCAGTGATCCGGGATGCCCTTATTGCAAAGAAGCCTTGGTATCTATAAGCGCTGAACCCACATATCAATTGGTTAACCAGGGAGACGACATAACTCTTACAGTCCTGGGACTATACCGGGACGGTCATACCGAAGAGATTCAGGGATGGCACTACAGCTATGATAAGAATATTCCTGGTGAACAGCTGGTAACGGTTTATTACAATGATTTATCCTGCAAAATAACCGTAGAGGTCATGTCAGAACTGGATATGACCTGCAGTGTATGCGGAGAGGTTTATAATCTCAGGGAGCATCCCTGGGGATGCCCTGTATGTTATGATACCATAATAGGAATAGAAGCATCCTTACAGAGCGGCGGAACACTGGTACCATATGGAGAGAAACTTGATTTACGTGTAATTCTGATCTATAGGGATGGACGCAAAACGCTGGCCTTTGAAGGCTGGCAAGACGATTTCGATCCATACACCATGGGCAAACAGACGGTAACAGTCAGCATTTCTGACAGATTTGGGAACCAAATAAGCTGTATGCTTGAGGTAGAGGTCACTGATCGACTCATCAAAATGGTTTGTGAAAACGGGCATGAATATTATTCGGAGGATTCCCTAGCCGGGTGCCCTTACTGTGCTACCGGAAGCGATAGTAAGACAGAGGAGTACTACAAAATAAGCTTTACGGATGAGATTCTGGATACTCTTTATACCGATGGGATATATCGCTTTAATTCCGGTGATTACATTACCGTAAAGGTTATCATAAGAACGCGGAGGGCTGTGCTTTCTAACAACCTTTTACATGGGATGAAGGAAGAAAGAAAACCCGTAATTTATGGCGGGGAGGTGGCATAGATGTGGAATGTGCCACAAAAAATTATAGATTTCATTATTGCTGTTCTTATCATGTTCCTTATCCCGGTTTCTTACTTTGGCCTGAAGAAGGATAGCCTAATTCAGTTGAATACGGATAAGCTGACTACTGAATTTGTTAAGCAGGTGTCTGCAGACGGCTATATATCCAGGGTAATGTATGAAAAATATATTTCAGACTTAGGAGACACAAGAAAAGCATATCAGGTAAACCTAACCTGTGAGCAGACTGCCTTTGAACCTGAGTATAAATTAAGGAGTGCCTCTGAAGTTATCGAAGATGATGAAGACTTATGGTCAGGTACAAATGATTACTTTGCTCCGGAGGTTATCACAGAAATTCCGATTGTTACGGATCCTATCAGTACGGGAAGTCTTAACACAGAAACGAATGAAAGTGTCCTTGCGAGTGCAGTTAATACACCAGCCACTTCATCCCATGTCCATACGGATGAATGCTATGCCGGCCATAAACATACTGGAAGCAAGACTTTTACCCATACTCACAAACACACTTCAAGCTGCAGGGTTTATGATGCGGAAATTTGGTATTTTGTAAAATGTAATCAATGTGGTCTTGATGGACAAGTATTACGGTTTGATTTTTATTACTGGGATGAAGTGAATAGTAGCGTGCAGCACGGAGACTGGTGGTTTAATCCGGAATGCACCAGGTGCGGTGGCGGGAGCTTAAGTATAACGAGTATAAAAATATCTAAAGGCTATTCCTGTTATTACACAATAGATCTGAATGGTGATGGGTATATGGACGAAGTAGGTAATACCCAGGCATATGAATACCTTAGATCCTATCCACAAAGAGATGATATCACAATTACCGCTACCTCTGGCTGTTATAAATACCACCAGCATGCTGCATTCCCGAGTGGATGGAGCTGGGCGGGCCAATACACTTATTATGACGCTGCACATTTTATAGCTGCAAGACAAAATAGTATATATGCTTATTGTATCATTCCGAGCCAGTACACAATCAGGTGGCATAGCGAAGGTGGGTCGTCTTTTTCTTTTACTTATGGTGCAGTTGAGAATACAGACGGAACGATAAGTTTCAGATTTCTAAGATCTCAAGGAAGCGGTTATGACGCACAGAAATACGGACCGAAACATCCTCAGATTGCAACCTGGGAGTGGCTGGTAAGTATGAGTTACGCAGGCAATGCGGAAAACCTGTTTGAAAGCATTTACCCTAAAAGTTTTGGAAGTTTTAGTGTTGATTACGATTTTGATTTTGATGCATCCGGCAGCATCTTGCGTTGCAGTGAACCAGCGCCCTATAACAAGTGGTATACAATCTGTGGACAGGAAGAAAATGCTACATTTGCATGTGGTCAGCTCATTCAGAGCCTAACTCCAACACACCCCGTTCAAACTGTTTTAACAGGAGATCCTCTGATAACAACTGCCCTTGCAACATACCGTGATGGATCAACAAAAACTGTTGCATGTACGACGGCTTTCAGTACATCCTCAATTACGCAGGACCAAGAGGTTACATTGACCTATGACTATATGATCAATGGCTCGCAGTATCATAGTGAGTGTACGATTACTGTTACAGTAATACCAAGAACGAAGGTCTGTACGAATGACCATACCTACAATTTGGATGAAGACGGGAGTGACCCGGGATGCCCATACTGCAGGAACTGGCTGAGGAGCTTGGCTGTGTTTGCGCCATCCGGAGGGACACTAACTATGTACCGTAGTGAAAATGGAAGCCTTGAGACAGAAGGCGTAGGACTGATAGCTATTTACCTGGACGGCCATACCGAATATGTCTACAACGGGTATGTAGATAATTTAGATCCGGATTATGTGGGTACCCAGACCGTCACAATCGGTTATAAAGGGTTGACTACTACACTAACGGTACAAGTACGGCGCAACCGGAAGCAATGCGAAGTCTGCGGTTTATATTATGACCTGTATATGGATGATACCGATCCCGGTTGCCCCTATTGTAAGGCAAAGGTACCAGTGTTTACAGGTAATATAATGAAATATACAGCTGCGACCTATGATAACGAGATATTAACGGAGCTATATGAAGGCTCAGGTACCTATTATTTCCTTCGGGGAGATGTCTTCACTGTAACGGCTGTGAGCCAAGAAGGGAAGGCCAGCAGATCCATTTTCGGCAGACTGTTCGTATTGAAAATAAGAGCGATATCTTCTAGTACAATCAAAAATGAAGTATTGCATTGATTAATGGAAAGGTGTTTATGAATGAAGCTTTCGCATTTATCCATAATATTTGTTGCCATCTATATTACGATAATTATTACTGCAGATATCCGGGTAAATAATGTGGCTGCAATAGCAGAGGCGAAAAATGATTTGGACTTTTATATGGATCAAGCAATTGAAAGCTCTGTCAGTAGATTAAAGCAGATGGAATCGGATAGTATCGAAGTATCAGAACTTAACAGGGTGGCTGACAGTTTCTTCTCATCGATGTATGCATCTTTAGGAATTCTTTCCGATCCTGTTGCACAGGAAAAATTTAGAGCCTATGTGCCGATGATTGCTGTAACAGCTATGAATGGTTACTTTCTTATGTATAATGACAAATATGTGGCGGCGGATGGCTATTCGTTTATCTCCAGAAGATGGACCGAGCTTAAACCGTACTATTATCAGGATAAAAATTTAGCTTACCGCTTCTCGCTTTCCTCTGATATAACTATTTTTGACGTAAACAGCCTTCTTGGAGCTGGTAATACTACTAAGCTTTATAGATCCACCGTTGAGGAAATAAGGAGTGATGATTCCTATGCGGAGTTCAGAAACAGGTATCTTGATAACTTCCTTTTGGATCAGGAGTTGTTTCCCCTTGTAAGGCAACAGTCAGTAGTGGATTGTCTCAGCAGTGATATGTCCTGGTATATCTCAAAGCATAATGAGATTGCATCCAATTATGGAATTACATATCAATTCGGTCTTCCGGTGGATAATTCGAACTGGGCGAGAACGATTGACAGTCCGGGAATAATAGTGGTGTTTCAGGGGATGCCTCTGGTGGAAGGAACCAGCAGAGTATATAACCGAGTTGCATTCTCTGGGGCTGGAATTAGGAAAGATGGTGTATATTATATTGAGCAGCACGGGTGGTATTACCTCTACCATAAATCAGGCTGTCCGTTGTTAGATGGTAATTTGAACATCAGGGATGAGCATTACTATTCTGTGGAGGAATGCAGCAAGCTAGGCTGCTATGCATGCCCGGTCTGCGATCCAGCAGGCGTCCATGCAACGGATTATGATACGAACAATGATTGAGGTGATATGTATTATAGAAGCTTTACTACCTAAGGTTTTATTAAAGTCCACTTATTAATCTTAAAAAGTAACTGTGTGAAAAAAGGATATAAATTTACAAAAATCATCAAAAAGTGGTTGACATCCCCAATTGCTTAATAATATGATGAAAGTATAAGGAAATCTATGGAAGCCAGTATCTTTAAGGGGGAAAGAATATGAGAAGAAGCTTAAGAAGAGTGATAACTCTATTTCTGACAATAGTTCTTGGTATAGCAGCTATACCGGCGATAGCACCGACGCAAGTGGCATCTGCATCAAGTAAATACATAACGGTAGGGAACTTCATTGAGTATCTGGTTACTGAGATGAAGTTACCGGTAGACCAAACTTCACAAACCCCCTATCTAGATGCTGCTATGAAAGCCGGAATTTTGAGCGAGGGAGACTTTCAGGATTATTCCTCCTACCTTACAAGGACTGATTGTGCGGTACTGGCAAACAGAGCGGACGAGTATATCTATGGAGCACATTATGGGTTCTCGGATGGGGTATATGAGTTTCTGAAGGGGTGTGAGTATTTTCAGGGTAAGCTTTTTTATAATACGAAAGGAGATTTGTATCCTGAGGGTGAAACCTTCGTATCATATAAGGCTTCAACATTTCTAAATGAGGTTCTAAATCCTATACTTGATCCCTACTTCAAATTTGAGAAAGGTCTAAGGGCTCGGTATGAGGATGTGTTTAATGAAGATGATAGCATTAGAGGCCAGTATATCATGTTGGGACATCCTTCACCTAATCCATATAATGAGATCGCTATCGAACCTTTTAACGATAACGATTACCTTATCCAAGCATGGAAGAAGATTATTGATGGAGACAGGAGGGTAAAAGCCGTTTACGATTTAAGGATCAGTGATTTGAAGAAGATCACAAAGAGTAAACGACAAGATGTTGCAGAAATTGTAGCCAAGGGTATCATTAAGGGCTACAGTAATGGAGTGTATGTCCAGAACAGGGAGTTCCGTGGAAGTAAAAAAATAACTGCTTCTGGTGCAAAAGGGGTAGTGGCTTTGGTTCTTGATCAGTACAGTAGGGCCAGAATTAGTCCTGACGGGCAATTGATCCGTACTACAAACCTTCCTAAGAATCACTCTGAGTTCCCGTACATCTTAGAATGTTTTCCGAATGATTTTTATGAAATGAAATATAGTTATGCATGGATGAACAAATATAAAGATGGTACTATGGACAAGAGCGAATACGATCATCCGATAGCACTTGGAAACGAGGGCTTAATTAAGAGATATGAACGGCGCCTGTCATTAGGAATGAAGCCATATGAGTATTTTGATACAATTATGGAGAAGGCTAATCAATATTTAGAATGTGTTTTTAAGGTTGATTACAGAACAATTAATCAAGAATGGATTGATAAATTAGCAGATTCCTATGTACCGTTTGGAGGAACCAGTATCTATGAAGATATTTATAGATATGTAGATGTAATGAAGAAGAATCATGTTATAGTTGAGAATCAATTAATTTCTGTTGAGCCATCTACTTTATATCGTTACACTACGAATTTCTATGTAAGAGCATATGTAAAGTATCGAGTGACGGCTGATACAGTCAAGGTTGATGAGGATTACGACCTGATATTTGGTGATATGGCTTCAACATATTTGGTCGGAATTAATAGTGGTGTATGGACCTATGGATATTATGATATTATGATTAGCGGCAGTAATATTAATGACCAGTCGTATATGGAGTTTGGTGTTGATTCGTGGGTCGGAATAAGTGATGCTGTTTATAAAGGAAAGAAACAGGGGAATTAGTAATGACAGGAAACGCCAGTTTAAGTTTTATGAAAAGATTATTAGTGCCAGTAGCAATACTGGCACTAATAATAATGACTTATTCAAGTGATTTGTTTTGTGTTGCTATTGCTGCAGAAGAAGAGTGGGATGTTGTTAACGATTCTGAATCATCGGTAGATATAGAGAATATGAAGGTTACCATGTCAAATGGTGATATTGTAATAGTGGCGAGAAGTAAGGCGGCAAGTTCCGGCACAAGAATAAGGTATCAGACGATAGGATTTGGTGTAAGTGAGAGTTACCAAAATAATATAGTTTATACAAAGGGTTATTCTGGTCCGGCTGCGACACAGAATATAGGGATAATACCAATTACTGAAGACAGAAAAGAAGATCTGGGTACAGATGCTCAAGGATATACAACAACAAGATTCACATTTAAAGCAGAAGAAGTTAATCGTGAGGTAGGTTATAAACTTCGTAGTATCACCAAGGGGAAGAAAATATATCTGAATGCAATATTTCAATCATATTACTTAAATGATGATGGCTCTAAAACAATCAGAAAAGGTAAAAATGGCGGCATTACCACCTGGCAGGAGATGATGAATGCTGAGGAGTGGGGAACAGATAGCTTAAGGGGTTTTGAGAAATATTACAATTGCGAAATAACCTTTGCACCTGGTAAACAGCATAATTATCTCTACTATGATTATCCGGATAGCAATCCGGAATATATTAGGCAGCTTGGTGACGAATATATTAATGCAACAGTTAAATTTGCGAATGCAGTAGAAAAGACCAGTAAAAGCCCATCCGGAAAAGAATATGGTTTGACTGGCTATTATATAAAAAAGAGATCTGGAGGCGAAATAGCGGGAGCAAGAAATATTAAAGGAAGTGAGGATTATATATATAATACGGTTATAGCAGCGAGTGGTAAGACGAAGGTTCCGCTGGGAGGACTTGAGGTTCACATTGTTTATGATAAAGTCATTGAGGTGGGAACTATAACCAACAAATTATACTATACGTATAACGGTGGTAAAAGTAAGTATGTTGCAGACGTGGAGGGTTCTGTAGGAGATAAAATCAGTATTAGTGATATGCATACAAAATGTGAAACGGAGCTATCAAAAACTTATGATAAATATGAGTTGATTGGCTTTAATATTACTGCGATAAAAGCAGGCACATCTCTTGACGGGGTGACAAGCATGTCTGTTGGTGTAAATGGGACAACGAAGAATACGATTCTAGGTACAAGTGTTATCGTAGCTAAAGGCGGCATAAATATATATTTACATTACACAGACGAGTTTGCCGCCCCTACCCCTAAACCTACCCCTCCTCCATATGAGTATCCAGAGGGAGGTTATGAGAATAAACCCTTAAGTAACTTCTCCAATGTGGGAGAGATAAGAGCAGATCTACGTGGACAGGAGCGTTTCAATGTACTCCAGGGAATACCGACCACGGAAAGCTTATATACTCAGGTGCGGGGAACGGAATATAATCTTTCCTATGCCTTTACGAAAAGGGTGGTTGAGAGGACCTATTCGGTCACTGTGCAGAAGAATTATAGTCTTACCTGGACTGATGCGAAGGATGATACGAAGACAATAACGGAAACGGTACCGGTTACACAGACAATATCAGTAAAGAGGGCTTGTGCTTACTGGGAGATTACTCAGTTTAATTATTATACCCTTGACAGAGCAGTCATATATAATAAGGCGCTCCCAGGAGGGTCCTGTACCATGTATCCGGATTACCGACATTATTCTCCGCCGTCCGTTTCAATTAATCATCGGGGGAATGAGAACAACCATATCATTGATCCACCGCAGACAGCTTCCGGCTTCATCATCATGCTTGCGCCGGAGGAACTCTCTGAAGAAGGAGTGAAGCCTACGATACCGGCTCAAGACTTCACCTATGAGGCAAATACAATGACGGAAGAGATAAAGGTCATTAATGATTATCTCTCCTTTGGTGGTGCGGCTGTCCTGGATTGAGGAACTTATACGAAGGAAGCTCCTTCTCTAACCAATATGATGGCATTGAATGATGATGTTGGACTGTCAGGCAGGGATGTTTTTTACCGGCCGGATCAGGTTATTGAGGCAACTCTTTTAAATGATGTGTACCCGTCTTCAGGAACCTTAATATATAAAAACCATCCCTCCGCAGTTAACTCGATGGGCGGTTCGAAGAGTTTTCAGATACAGGGACTTAATTCTGTTACTGTACATACTCCTGTCATCTGTGATGCCAGTATTACGACAGCAAATACGGCGACCGATATCACGAGCAATGATCCTTATGTGCAGGTTCTTGATGTAGATAGGGATTGTGTTCAGCTGGTTTTAGATCCGGACAGTAATCTTTCTGACTTTACGGTTGATATTAGTAATTACGGTGAACATTTATACAGCTCCGGTTACTTAACCAGGGATTTTGCTTGGGGGATACGAGACAATACGGTATCGTATATAGCCAAGTATAATAACATTTACCGTAATGAGGTGAAATTCCCGTTTGATGTTTTCTATCGGAATTCATCGGGTAAGGATGAGTATATTACAAAAAACACTTGGATGAGATTTGGACATAGCACGCCGACCTTTTATCTTCCTATGTGGGTGGATGAGGGGATTTATACTGTTGATTTCCGGACGGTTGCGGTAAATGGTGTGAACACGGAGGACCAGCTTTCAAAGACTCAGGTTTATGCAAATATAAACCGGTCAAATTATGTGGCAACAGATACGGTCAGGGTACAAGTTTCCGGCAGAATATACGGTCTTACTCTTTATGATGTTACTGATTACCCGACCTGGGAGACCGTATTTAGGGTAAAGACGGACTCAGCAAGGCTCAAATTGAATGAAGGTTATCCAAGCGGTATCAAGAGTGCAAAATATAATGAAGGATATGCTTACGACTATGCTGTTGGACTTAATGACCAGTACGGCAATGTAACAGGCAGGTGCGAGAGATTTACGATTCCGTTAGTGAACGGCTCACACCCGAAAATTGATAATGTTGGGGTACTTAAGACGGGCTATGCGGTGAAATTTAAAGTAAACACAATAGGAAATGCCTTTTCCTCCGGGGACAGTGTTATCATAAAGCCGAGATTTTATTTTGTGGATGCTAAGGGAAAAAACAGGCGCGAGGTTGATGTTTACTATAACGAGTACTTCAATAATAAAAGCCATACCCTTGTTAAGGTAGGGAGTTCATTAGACCAGACCAACATCAAAAAGTACCGGTGCGGTGATCAGTATCTGGCTATTCCGGATAAGCAGCTGAAGATGATGGCGGATATTAAGAAAATAGATGTGGGTAAGTATGGATGGCAGAAAGGAGATCTGTTCACTTACGCTACGATCAGAATGGGCTCGCCACTAATGACCTATGTGAATACAGATTATCTTCTGAATCTAAAAGCCGGTGATCAATATGAGAAGATCCAATCGGCCGGCATCACGGATACAGACATCGTAAACCGAATGCAGACCTATTATGCGGAGTATTTTTTGCCGGCAGAAATAAAAATTGTAGAAAAAGGCTTTGACGTATACGGATATGCTGCTAAGTATGGTGTGTCCAGTCATGAGTCATTCTGGCTAACCGGTGGGTACCTGATTATTAATTTTGATATCTATACAACCAGGGGAAGTTCAAAGAACCTGAGCTACCTCAATATAGCCAATGCATCCAATGGATATTGCTCCATGTGGGATATGGAAGGCGCGGTAAGTGGAAAGGTAAGCGACAATGGAAGACGAGATCCATCCACGATATTTGAATTTGAAAAAGGTGACTTTATGGTTTGCCATAGTAATAAATCTGTCCGCGACGATTATGTAACCTACATCATTAATTAGGCGTAATTTATAGTTTTGTTCCATAGATATAGATATCTTTATTTAATAGGGAGGAAATTTCATGGTAAACAAAGACGTACCATTTTGTACAGTTGATTGGAACTCATTTGAAGATATCCACCTAAACACTTGAACTAATGATTACCCTCTGTTATGATTGGGATAGGTTTTAATGGATTATCGTGGAGGGGACTATGAGAGCCGGAGGACAGAAGAGAAAGAAGAATTCCATTATAGCAGCAGTGTTGATCGGGAGTGCCGTTATAATAGCTGCAGCGGTGTATTTTATCTATATGAATAAGAATTTTAAGGTGGATACAGAGATTGTTGTAACCGACACAACCGTTGAAGTCATGGGCATGCACAACGGAATCTATGAACTGAGTTCAGTATCCTCCGTAGAGCTTAAGGATACCTTACCTGAGATCCTGGAGAAGACCAGAGGGGCAGCAATAAGGGAAGTGAAGAAGGGGGATTTTAAGCTGGAGGATTTGGGTCTATGCAGATTATACCTTACTTCAGAGGAAGGCCCCTATCTGTATATTAAGGTGAATGATTTCTATGTTATCATTAATTATAAGGACAGGGCCAGAACAGAAGCCCTGTATCAGGAGATACTCGAGAAGCTGGATTAGTCATAAGAAATAATGCCTGTATGGGAATTATCCATGCTAAATTCATGAATAAGAGAACAACAAATAAGAGCGCCCTAAGGCGCTCTTTATATTCAAACGGGATTAGGCACCATTGCCTTAATCCCGAGTGGTTTCAGGAATTTATAGTAATTCTTTTACCCTGCTCTCCACGACATTTAAGTCCACGGTTGGCTCGAACCGTTCTACGACATTCCCATTCTTATCAATTAAGAACTTCGTGAAGTTCCACTTGATATCTGAGGTATTCTTGTAGTCCGGAACCTCCTTGGAAAGTATCTCATCCAGTTTTGATGCCAGAGGGTGCTCAGGATTAAAACCGGAGAAACCTTTCTGACCGGTTAGGTACTTGTACAGGGGATGAGCGTTCTCACCATTCACTTCAAGCTTGGAGAAGATGGGGAACTTCACGCCGAATTTGGTCTCACAGAAACTGTGGATCTCATCATCGGTCCCCGGAGCCTGGTTATGGAACTGATTACAGGGGAAATCAAGGATTTCTAAGCCCTGTCCGGCATAATCATCGTATAATTTCTTCAAGACCTCATATTGGGGTGTGAATCCGCAGGCAGTGGCGGAGTTAATAATCAATAATACTTTCCCTTCGTAGTCAGCCAGGCTGACTTCCTTTCCATTCCGATCCTTCACTTTAAAATCATAAACTTTCATATTTGCTTCCTCCTATTATATTATTATCTTAGCATCTATCGCTATATAGATCATATACAAATAAATTTTATACAATTGATATATTTAGATTGTATACAATTTATGCTGATTTGTCAATCTATTTTTATCCTTTTTACAAAGAAATTTTATTTCATACTGTAGAACTTTATGATTAGAATTGATGACATCAGACAATTAGCTACCAGAATACTAAAGCCCTGTCTTTCTAAAGGCAGGGCTTGCTATACTATATCATTATTTTTAACCGAAAGGCTATGATTATTCATCCGCTTTCTTATCATCATCGGCAGTCTTCATAAGGATATGGACCTTATCGATTCGGTTCTTATCCACGGCTGCTACTGTAAACACCGCATCCTGATCAGTTACGGCCTCACCCTCCTCGGGAAGATGGTCCAGATGATAAATGATATGGCCTGCGATGGAGTCGTAATCATCGGATTCTAAATCAAGGCCGAGTGCTTCATTGAGGTCATCCAGCTTCGTATTACCATCCACGATAAATTCATGATCGGACACAGCCTGGATACTGTCTTCCTCATCATCATCGTATTCATCTCTGATCTCACCGACGATTTCCTCCAGAAGATCCTCAATGGTGATTAATCCTGCGGTAGCGCCATACTCATCCAGCACGATGGCCAGCGAGATGGAATTGCGCCTCATCTCAATCAGAAGCTCGGAGGTTTTCTTGAATTCGAAGGTGAAGTAAGGATCACGCATGATATCGGTAATATGAAAATCCTCTTTATCTCCGTTATAGAAGAACACATCCTTGAGGTTTACGATTCCGATGACATTATCCCTGGTTTCTGAATAAACAGGCATTCTGGTGTACTTATCCTCTGCAAAGGACTGAACCAGCTCCTCATAGGTAAGGTCAGCGCTGGCAAAAGCCATATCGATCCGGGGCACCATGACGTCCTTAGCTAAGGAATCACCGAAATCCACCACATTAGTAATCATCCGGCGTTCTTCGCTCTCGATGACACCCTCCTCATGGGAAAAATCCAGAATCGTACGGAGCTCATTCTCTGTAATGGCTGTTGTCTTAGCCTTCGGGTCAACCCGGAATAACAGCATCAGTCCGATACACAGCTTGTTTATGATGAAGATCACAGGGGTCAGAAGTCTGGTAATGAGATAAATAATTCCGGCTACTCTTAAGGAAATCTTCTCAGCATAGATCGTAGAGATAGATTTCGGTGTGATCTCTCCGAAGATAAGGATCAGCAACGTAAGGACACCGGTCACGAGTCCGATCCATTCGTTGCTCCAAAACTTAATTGCCATCGTAGTCGCGATAGCAGAAGCAGATATATTAACGATGTTATTACCGATCAATATGGCGCTAAGCATCTTTCCCGGATCGTCAATCAGCTTAAGTACTGTCCTGGCTCCCCGTACATCATCGTCCGCAAGGGTACGCATACGGAGCTTGTTCACGGTGGTTAAGGCAGTTTCTGATCCTGAGAAAAAGGCAGAAGCTAATAAAAGCAGAAACAATATTATCGGTTGCACGGCATCACTGGGATCCAATTAATCATCTCCTAAAGATTTCAATCATACGTTAAGTCAAAATATATCAATAATCTTACAGGAATACAATGGTCATGTCAAGATTCTGGCATTATTTTATAATTATTTCGCATTTGTTTACGCATTATTTATAAATATATTCATGATCAATCTTTCCGAAGCAGCAAGCGGATGTGCCCGTTTTTGCGGCATTTTACGGCCTTCCTATCCCGTATCCTTAAAATAATGCTAGAAGAAGTATGAATAAATACTATTGTGAATCCATCCATTTAGGTGTATGATTTTGCCCGTAGCATAATATTCAGACAGTACTTCCCCGGTTCTGTCTAAAATGGCAGGTGAAAAGTAACAAGATACTCTGAACTTGCCTCCTATACCACCAGGAGGAAAGATTGAGAAAGAAATCACATTTATCACTCGCGAAGCTTCTTCTTACAAATATGAAGATGCAGGATCTGAGCGAGCATAAGAAGGCCTTCTACCTCGGAAGCATTCTGCCCGACCTGAAGCCGTCCTTCTTAACGAAGAAACATACAATTGACGAAACCTTTGGCATACTGATTGAAGAGATCAGAAAAGTAACCGTAGATTATGATGTGAATAAGGGAATCAGTGGCTATTATGCCAGACATCTGGGTGTGATCACCCATTACCTGGCTGATTACTGCACCTATCCGCACAATCTTGAATTTACCGGATCGATGACAGAACATATTACCTATGAGAAAGAGCTGAAGCACATGATGAAAGCCTATAATCATCATGAAGCAGCCCTAAGAAACAGAGAGAAGTATGGTGTTTCACATAGTATTGAGGAGATAGAACGCTTCATTCTGAGAACTCATAGGGAATATCGCAAGGCACTAAAGGAAGTGAAGATTGATATCCAGTATATTCATTACCTATGTCATAAGGTGGTGGATGCCATCCTTGGTATCTTCGAGCTGACGTTCCATCTGAATAGGCATGATGGCGAAGTGGACTTAAAATCAAGCTTGTTTGTTTGAATGTGAACGTCCAGGTAACTCAGAATACATATGGTTCCTGCTGAATATTTAGCAGCACAACCGAACATTAAAATAGCCCCGGATCAGTCCGGAAGCTGATGCTTCCTGACGGTTCAAGGGCTATTTTTTATTCATTTATATTTTCTTCAGCGAATGAATGCTTGTATAGGATTCTAGGGCAATTATTTTGCGAATACCATATTACCTATTCTCGCAGTGATGGGCTTAGACCACAGCCACTGGTTCGTGGAGGTCTTGTCGAAGAAGAATAGTGCACCCTTACTAGTATCTGCACCATAGAGGACTTCCTTGGCCGCACGAGTCGCATCCGCAGTAGCGGGATTCTTGATGGCGCCACTCTTCACCGGTGTGAACTGATAATACCCGCCGGATACATGATTGATTACGTCAGTAATCGTATTCGGCCATGCAGAGCTCTGTACACGGTTTACAACTACGCCGCCTACCGCAACCATGGCTTCGTAGGGTTCACCCTTGGCTTCGGCAGAGATCAGTCTTGCAAGCAAGTCAACCTCAGCGTTGGTGTAAGGGATTACGGCTTCCTTGGTTGTTGCTTCGGAGGGCTTTACTCCCGGAAGAAGTAATTTCTGCCCTGGATAGATCAGGTTGTCCCATTCATTATTAGCCTTTTTCAGGTTATAGAATGAGATGCCGTTTCTCTGTGCAATCTGGTAAAGGGTATCCCCTGACTTCACGGTATAAACCGTTGCAGGTACATCGATGATCTGTCCGGGGTATATCGTAGCGTTGGTGAGATTATTGTCTGCCATCAGCTTAGTGGATGTAGTGCTGAACAGGCGGCTGATCGAGTAGAGCGTGTCATTCGGCACTACCTTATAATCAGCAGCAAGAGCGGTTGAGGTAATTAGCATTAGGGACATTAATGTCACTGCGGCAGCAGTTTTGATCTTATTGTGTAATCTCATATGGTCTCCTTCCATAGTGGACAGGCACGGATGATATATCCGGCCCGCGTGTGAAAGCGACTAATCCTTTTCCGTAGGTTCAATTATAATTGATTAATATACATAAATTCTATATAATATTGTTGGTTGGACAGGAAGACATGATCAATACTGCATAATACTGTTACCATAGGGGGAAGGGGTATCCGGTTATGGAGAATAGCATTTATGATGGGAAGACAATCTGTACCTTTGACCTTAAGGGTGCGGACGGTTATTATATAGAGGAGCTGGTCCTGGAATGGAAACAGGCAGCAGCAGAGCGGAAATTTATCTGCACGGAATGCGGTGCCCCTGTTTATCTGGCAGCCGGTCAGATTAAGGAACCTTATTTTGCCCACTATGATTTGGCGGTCTGTGATTATGGCAGCGGACAGGAGTCCGAAGAGCTGAAGAAGGGGAAGAGGCTACTGTATTCCCTTCTGAAGCAAAGCTTTCCGGAGGGGGAGGTTATGGCGAGGTATCGGATGAAGAACGGAATGTTCAGTACCCTATATGTCATGACCGGAGGCGGAAGAAATATCGCTGTGGATTACCGGCTCCAAAATAACAGCCTGGAGAAATTCCTTGAGCGGGATGCCTATTATCAGGGGGAGAAGCTTCTTAGAATCTATGTCCTGGGCGTAAGACTGGACAAAGAAAGTAAGCAGCTGGATTGGTATCAGAATCTGCTGCAGAATGCCATGGGGTATGTAGTACTGCTGGATACGGAGAGAGAACGGCTGATACTTAAGAAGAGTATAAGCTACAGAATCGGCAAGCAGCGTAAATTCAAACTATGTAGGAAGAGCTATCCGATCCGCGAGCTTACTCTGATGTCTGATGGTTGGATGGACTGTGATTTTAGGGAAGAATGTGAGAAATTAAACCTTAGCATAGAAGAAGAAAGACAGCAGTATCAGCGCGAGCAGGAAATAAAGAGTAAGCTTAAGGAACAATATCGAGAGGAGCGGGACAAACAGCTTAGATTAGAGGAACAGTACCGCCTGGAACAGAAGTATAAAATGGATGAGATGAGAGGGCAGTACCTTCCTGAAATGGGGAAGACTTCTCAAATAGATGGGTTGGATCCTAAGCTACTTGAGAAATGCCGAAAGCTGATAGAAGAGGGAAATGGTCATCTGGTCTCAAAGAAGTACTATGATGCGATTATGGATATCCGGGAATGAAACTATAAAAATTCATATAAATACAATGAATAGGAGAGAAACACTATGTCTGTGGATAAAGTACGGGAATATCTGAAACAATGGGGAAGAGATCAGGATGTCATGGAATTCGAAACCTCCAGTGCTACGGTTGAGATGGCGGCACTTGCTGTCGGGGTAGAGCCCAGCAGGATTGCCAAGACGCTGTCCTTCCAGAACGGTGATGGTGCTATGGTGATTGTTGCAGCCGGGGACGCTAAGATCGACAATGGCAAATTCAAGCAGGAATACGGATATAAGGCGAGAATGCTTTCCTACGACGAGGTATTGCAGAAGATCGGTTATGCCCCCGGTGGAGTATGTCCCTTCGGATTAGCACAGGAGATACCGGTCTATCTGGATCTCTCCATGAAGAGATTTGCAACCGTATACCCGGCCTGTGGCAGCAGTAATTCGGCGATTGAGCTGACCTGTGATGAGCTGGAACGCTACAGCAACTGCACGAAATGGGTGGATGTGTGTAAGGACTGGAGTATAACGGAATAGTTAATTGTAGTGAAATTAAAACATGGTTTAACAATAAAGGCATTATGATAATCGCAATAGCGATCTCATAATGCCTTCTGTATTCATAATAATAACAGGAGGCAACTTACTGTCCCTCTTGTTTACTTGGCATACTATTCTGATACGGAGGATCCGCGGATCTGAAGAACATCCGTAATCTCTGCGATATACAGGGTGTGATTATCGCCGCCCGGATACCAGGTATGTTTCAGCTGTTCATAAAGCAGTCCATCAGGATTCAATGCCTGTTTGAAGAGCTTCTTGCAGATGAATACCAGTCTGGCCTCATCAAAGTACGGCGTATCGCCATATCTTACAACAGTTAATTTTGACTTAGTGATTTTATCTTCATTCCTGCCGGATACTGTACCCAGGTAGTTCATGGTTTTCCTATAACCTTTATCGAAGAAGCATAAGGAAAAGGTCTCTTCCTGATCCACGAACTCCTTGGTATAACGCTGGGGCCGGATCACAATATAAGCAACATTTTTACCATACATTACCCCCAGACCACCCCAGGAGGCTGTCATTGTATTTACCTTCTCATCATTTCCTGCTGTAATCAGCATCCAATCCTTCCCGATCATCTGAAACGGATTCTTCCTTAAAAGCTCAGGAGCCACTACCTTATAATTATTCATATCGTTCATCCTTCCTATATCTGCTATCAGTATTATACGCTATGATGCTTTTTTGTGCAACAGACGGGCTGGGCATATTTCACCATCTTCCAGATACAGCATATTATAGTTAATGAAGTTTTATTCGCTGAAGGATGCATGGAGTATGACTATTTATGTTATAAAACAGGGAGATACCATCGGATCAATCGCCCGGCAGTTCGGCGTTACCGCGGAAAGGCTGATTGTAGATAATGAATTGCCTAATCCGGATAATCTGGTGGTCGGACAGAGTATCATCGTAAGAGTTCCAGAGGTTGTCCATACGATTGTAGAGGGTGAAACCCTAAGCGGGATTGCACAGCAATATGATATAACAGTTTTAAAGCTTCTGCAGAATAATCCCTGGGCTGCTGTTCCGAGTGCTATTGTTCCCGGTGAAACACTGGTCATCCGCTTTCGGGACGAAGGAGTGATTGATACCGCCCTGATCACCGGATATGCGTACCCCTTTATAAACAAGGATACCTTAAGCAAGACTCTGCCTTTCCTTACTTATTTGTCTTTATTTACTTATGGCTTTACTCCTGAGGGAGAGCTGGTGCCTATCGATGACGAAGCGTTGATTGCTCAGGCAAAAACGGCAGGAGTAGGCTCAATCATGATTCTTGCTCCGATGACGGCCAATTTGGAATTCAATAGTCAGATTGCCCATGATATGTTTGTGAATCCGGAAGGCCAGGCCGCTTTGATTGAAAATATCGTAGAGACGATGCAGGCAAAGGGCTATCAGGGACTCGATATTGATTTTGAATTCATCCCTCCGGAAGACAAACAGAACTTTCTAAATTTTATTACCGCTGTAGCTAACAGACTGCGGCCTTTGGGCCTCCTCACCCTGGTTGCGTTGGTTCCGAAGACCTCCGGTGAGATGACCGGCTTGCTTTACGAAGCCCATGATTATCCTACAATCGGAGCAGTAGCCGATATTGTCCTGCTGATGACCTATGAATGGGGCTATACCTATGGGCCGCCTATGGCAACCTCTCCCCTGAATAATGTACGAAGAGTCTTGGATTATGGAGTCAGTGTGATACCCAGGGAGAAGATCCTGATGGGGATACCTAATTACGCATATGATTGGCCTCTTCCCTTCGTCAGAGGCGAAACCGCAGCCGAATCTATCAGCAATCAGGAGGCAATTGAGAGAGCAGCGCAGTATAGAGTGGTGATCCAGTTTGATGAGCAGGCCCAAGCTCCATTCTATAACTATACCAATGCCGAGGGAGTGGCGCATGTGGTATGGTTCGATGATGCCAGGAGCATGGACGCAAAACTCCGTCTGATCCCGGAATACACTCTCCGTGGAGCAGGAATCTGGCAGATCATGGATTTCTTCCCAGCCTTAACGATGATTATTAATCAATTATTTACGGTAGATAAGATTGAGCTGTGATAAACCTAAAGAAAGCGAGTTTGAAACAATTCCTATAGAGATAGTAAGCTGTAACAGGGAGACCTCAGGATCAGGAATATCCTCAGCTCCTGTTACAGCTTTTTTATTTGCGAAGCAAAGTCTCTTCCGGTTGTGACTTCTTATAAAATATGGTAATATATAACCATGTTGTAATGCATGTATCGATGCTTACATAGAGGAGAAGGATATGATTTCAGGCATCAGGAATGTGGTCAATGCTTACTAAGAAAGGAGAGGGAGGAGTGTTTCCCTGTGCAGGGGAACGTAAATCCCGAAGGAGGAGATGAAAAAACGCATTACCATAATCGGCTTGTCAGTCTTACTGGCAATGTCGATGTTACTTACCGGCTGTAAGGGGGACAAGAAGGAGGCAAGTCCTTTTGTTACGGATACACCTAAGAAGGATGGACAGGCAGCAGAGCCGACGAAGGCGCCGGAAGTGAAGGAAGAGGTAGTGGAGCAGAACGGTGAAGCAAAACCGGTCGGTTATGCAGCAACCTATGGAACGGTTGAAGTAGTTGAAGAAGTTATCTATTCAGAGGACTTTGAGGATGGACAGACGGAATTCACAGGAAGAGGATCCGCTAAAGCGGAAATCGTGACGGATAAAGCAGGAGATGGAACAGGCTCCCTGTTTGTCAGCGGAAGAACAGATCTCTGGAACGGCGCTATTGTAGATCTTACCAAGCTTCTGGTATTTAACGAGAAGTATATCGTGAAAGCGAAAGTGTTCTATGAGAATGGCCCGGATACTGTGCAGTTTGATTGTAAGTTGGAGAAGAATAACAGCGATTACTTAAACTTCGCATCCGCTGTGGCTAAGAAGGGGGAATGGACCGATATTACCGGTAACATTATCATTCCTGCCGGAACCGCCAGTGCAGAAGTTTATTTCGAGACAGGCGCAGCAGATGGAGAACTCATAGATTTCTATGTGGACAGTTTTTTCATCATGGAAGAAGCTTCTTCCGTAAATCCAGGAGAGGAGATTCCTGCTCTTAAGGAGGTTTATCAGGATCGCTTCAGTATGGGTGTTGCCGTTACGGTCAATGAGATATCAGAATTACGTAAAAGCCTGATTAAGGAACAATTTAACAGTATCACTCCCGGTAATGAATTAAAGCCTGATTTTGTCCTGGACCGTATGACCTGTATCTCCGATCCGAAATATGATGATAACCCTGCAGTAAAATTTGACAGGGCGAAGCCAATTCTGGATTTTGCGAAGGAAAATGGAATTATGCTTAGGGGTCATACCCTCGTATGGCATAGCCAGACTCCGAGATGGTTCTTCACGGAAGGTTATTCCGACGCTCCGGACGCACCTTTTGTAAGTAAGGAGCTGATGCTGAAGCGAATGGAGAACTACATCAGGCAGGTACTCGAGTATACAGATACGAATTACCCCGGTGTATTCTATGCCTGGGACGTGGTGAATGAAGCGATTAATCCCGGTGATGGGCAGGAGGATGGCTTCCGTTCCAAAGACAGCCTCTGGTATCAGGTAATTGGACCGGAATTCGTAGAGAAAGCCTTTGAATATGCAAGAAAATATGCGGGGCCTGAAATTAAACTATTCTATAACGATTATAATACCGAGGATTCTGCGAGAGTGCTTTCCATACGGAAGCTGGCGGAAGGGCTGAAGGAAAAGGGTCTGATCGATGGTATCGGCCTTCAGACTCATATCAGTATAGATTCGCCTTCCCTTATGGATATCGAAGCCTCGATCCGCAAATACGGTGAATTAGGGCTGGAGCTTCAGATTACCGAGCTGGATATGGGGATGAATGAGAACACAGAAGAAGCTTACCTAAGGCAGGCGAAAAGGTATAAGAGATTATTTACGATATTTAAGAACCTGGATGAAACCGGGACTGCGGATATCACCAATATCACCTTCTGGGGTCTGTCGGATGATATCTCCTGGCTGAGTAAGCCCGGGCAGCCCAGCTATCCTCTGCTGTTTGACCAATACCTGCTGCAGAAGCCTGCCTTCTGGGGAGTTGTCCTAAGCCCGGATATACCACTATATTGAGAAAATTAAAGCATACTTTAACAATAAGTATATGTGCTGCTAGGCTGGTAATGTTATGATAAAAAGAAGATATGACGACACTTGAGGATAGTATAGCTTTCATTAAGGTAAGGGAAAGAGGGGAGACTCAGGCTCTCATACATACATAATGTATGCATGGGAACCTGTGACTCCCCTTTCTATTACATGATTCATAAATGTGCGAAGTTGATATTTTTGAATACATGATTAATGAAGACTTGCCGGGATGCATTCCTTATTAACTGCAATCCATTCAGCCCTTCCCAGCGAAGCAGCACAGCTCTTCATTGAATTTATCCTTCTCATCATAGAACAACCCATGACCGCTGAATTGGAAGCGGACTAGTTTTGAATCCCGTATAAGCTTATGCTGAATCTCCCCTAAGGGCGGCAGAACGACCTTATCATGAATTCCGTGGAGTATTAGGGTCGGAACCCGGATGGTTTCCAAGTCTTCGAATAATACCTCCCGGATCCAGGTCTTCTCAACCGCAACCGTAGACCATCCGGCAGCCTGCAAACCCAGATAGAAAAACCATTGGTTAAACGCAGTACTGATATGCTGATAGAAGAAGTTATTACCAAAGCTCATTAGCATATTCGGACGGTCTTCATATGAGTTCCTGATCATATCCAATATGGACTGTTCGGTTTGGCCGTAAGGAAAATTAGGCCTCATAATTAAGCTTGGAGCCGGAGTGGCACAAAGCACCAGCTTCGATATTCCATAACCCCTGTGTCTTGCCATATAGCGGACAGCAATCGCCCCTCCCGTGGAATGCCCAATTAAGGTAACATTGTTTAAGTCCAGTGCCTCCATAACACACCGTACATCATCTGATAACCGGTCATAATCATATCCATGATAAGGCTTATCGGATTTGCCGAAGCCTCTCTGATCTATGCCGATGCACCGGTAACCTAATTCCGGCAGTACATTGAATTGATACTCGAATAATTCATGACTTCCCGGCCATCCATGTAAGAATACAAGCACATTCTTACAATCGGGGTTCAGATCCTCTACGAACAAATTAACATTTGACTCTACTGGTATATAATAACCCATAGCATTTCCTCCAAAGGATTCACTTCTATATAATGTATTCGCATATCGGGCGATTGTTCTGCTAATGTTTCGTGGCTTTTAATTACGGAGGGTTTACAAATGTAACTGATAAAGTTATAATTGATGATAACGTATTACGTTTGACCTTAAAAGGAGAGCATACCATGAAAAACCGCATTCTAAAGGAGATTATCAGTTGGCTGGTAGTCTTTGCAGCAGCATTTTTACTTGCGATATTAATCAATAAATTTGTAATATTAAACGAAGAAATCCCTTCCGGCTCTATGGAGACAACGATTATGACGGGGGATAAGGTTCTGACCTTCCGGCTGGCTTATCTGTTTGGAAAACCGGAGCGTGGAGATATCATAGTATTTCCGTTCCCGGATGATGAGTCCGTGGATTATATCAAGAGAATTATCGGACTGCCGGGTGAGACAGTGGACATTAAGGACGGTGAGGTCTTCATTAATCACTCCGAGGAGGCTTTGGAGGAGCCCTATGTGAAGGAACCCTGGGATGAGGAAGGAGATGCGGATAATTTTACCTTCGTTGTTCCTGAAGATTCCTATTTCATGATGGGAGATAATCGGAAAGATTCTCTGGACTCCAGGTATTGGAAAAATCCTTTTGTCAATGAGGATAAGATCAAAAGTAAGGCACTCTTCCGTTACCCTAATTTTAAATGGCTGAAATAATGCTATGAACCAATCAGGGGGAGCAAATAATGGATAAACAAAAAGTAAGAAAAGAAATCATCAGTTGGCTAATCGTCATTGCAACGGCGGTTATCCTGGCATTTATCATAAATAAAACAATCTTGTTTAAGGTCACCACACCGACCGGCTCAATGGAGAATACAATTATGTCCCATGATAAGGCTTATGCCTTCCGGCTGGCCTATCTCTTCGGCGCTCCGAAGAGAGGGGATATTGTGGTATTTCCATTCCCTGACGATGAATCTGAGGACCGGATCAAGCGGATTATCGGGCTTCCCGGAGAGCGCATAGAGGGCAGGGATGGAACGATCTATATTAACGGTGAGCCTCTGGAGGAACCCTATATCAAGGAACCTTGGGGAGATTCGGAGGATGGAGAGGGAACCTTTGGCCCTTATCAGATACCGCAGGACTCCTATTTTATGATGGGAGATAACCGGGTTGAATCCCTGGATGCCAGGGCCTGGAAGAATAAATTCGTCTCGAGGGATAAACTGAAGGGGAAGCTGATTTTCAAGTATCCGAAATTTAAATGGCTCTATTAAGAATAAAGTGGAATAGAAAGACATCACTTCCCTACAGAAACAGAATTGAAAAATAGCATTGTAAAACCTCGTACCATCGCATAAAAATGGTACGAGGTTTTTTGTAAATTATAATTACTAACTATTGACAATCCAAATTTCTTTGTTATAATATAATTAACTAATTAGTTAAATAATAAAATGAAAGGAGGCATAAAAGTGGCTGGAGTTTTCAAAGCACTGGGGGATCCGACCCGTAGAGAAATCTTAAAATTATTAAGCTTAAGGGATATGACGGCAGGAGAGATCGCAGACAAGTTTCCGATTTCCAAGCCGGCACTGACAAAGCATCTGGATATCCTTCGGGAGGCAGAACTGGTCACGTCAGAGAAGAAAGGGCAGTATGTGATATACTCGATTAATGTTACCGTACTGCAGGAAGCGCTCGGTGGGTTTATGTCTTTTTTTGAAAAGGAGAGAAAGAAGAATGAATCATAAGACATTAAGATGGATCCTGTGCATCCTCTCAATCATAGTTTTAGGAGCAGGCTTGTTCCTGCCATCCTCGGAGCTATGGCTGGTACTCATAGGGCTGCTAACCTTTATAGCATTGATCCTGTTGGATCTCTTCACACATCGAATTGCGGGCCTGTCAAAGGAAAATCCTAAGGTAAGGACCATGAAGAGGCTAAACTATCTTACCATGGCACTGATCCTCTTTTTCTTCGGTGTCGTACAGTGGGTTCCTGCGGTCAAGTCCTATATCCTTGAGGAAGAAGAGTTATTCGGTACGATATTGGCGGCTGGCATCATGATTGTGATAGGTAATGCTGCACCGAAGCTACCGTTCAACAGGTATATAGGGTTCAGGCTTCCTTGGACCGTACGGGATGAGATGACCTGGAGAGTAGCCCATAAGCTGCTGGGATACCTGACCTTCCCCATTGTCATTATCATGGTTGTTGGTTGTATCCTGGGACAGCCGGAGGACTTCATCAAATACAGTATTATGGCATGGGTGCTGATTCCAGGGTTATATTCAGGCTGGTATTATTACCAGCACATCAGTGGGAAACGATAATGCTTTCCGGCTGTAACTAAGAAATCCGTATTTGAATATGAGAAGGCCGTAAAGCATGGTCGTACCCAGCTTTACGGCCTTCCTTATTAGCTCTTCCCCCTCGGTAAGCTAACATTATATGAAGATAAAGTTTATCTTACATATCCAAATAACTTTCATTCTGTGATATCACCTTAGCCATCGCTTCCTGTCCGGGTGCCCCGATGATGTTACGCTTCTCAACACAGGCGGTGAGGCTGATGGCTTCATAGATATCCTGTTCAAATACGGGGCTGATAGCCTTATATTCCTCCAGGCTCAGTTCCTCCAGAGAAATATTCTTATCAATACAGCAGAGTACCAGCTGTCCGATGATTCCATGAGCATCACGGAACGGTACACCCTTACCTACCAGGTAGTCAGCAGCATCCGTAGCATTGGTAAACCCCTTCTTCGCACTGGCAGCCATAACGTTTTTATTGAAGCTCATGGATGCCGCCATACCATTGAACAGGGACAAACAGCCCTTCACGGTATCTATCGCATCAAAGGTCAGTTCCTTATCCTCCTGCATATCCTTGTTATAGGCTAGTGGAAGTCCCTTCATCGTGGTAAGCAGGGAAACCAGCGCTCCATAGACACGTCCTGTCTTGCCCCTGACCAGCTCGGCGATATCCGGGTTTTTCTTCTGGGGCATAATGGAGGAGCCTGTAGAGTAGGCATCATCCAGTTCAATAAACCTATATTCGTTGCTGTTCCATAGGATGATTTCTTCACTAAAACGGCTTAGGTGCATCATAATGGTGGAAAGTGCACTTAAGAGCTCAATCAGATAATCCCGGTCAGAAACACCGTCCATGCTGTTTAAGGTGGGACCGTCAAAGCCCAGCAGTTCTGCAGTATACTCGCGATCCAGCGGGTAGGTGGTCCCTGCCAGTGCACCGGAACCTAAGGGAGAATAATTCATACGGGCTTTACAATCAGCCAGTCGGAATCGGTCTCTCTTAAACATCTCAAAATATGCACCGATGTGGTGGGAGAGGGTAACTGGTTGTGCTTTCTGCAGATGGGTAAAGCCCGGCATAAAGGTTCCGGTATGAGCCTTCATGATCCCGTGCAGAGTCACCAGGAGGTTCTTTATTAAGCCATCCAGTTCGGTAATCTCATCCCTGATATAAAGCTTCATGTCAAGGGCAACCTGATCATTGCGGCTTCTTCCGGTATGCAGCTTCTTGCCCGCTTCACCGATGCGGCTGATCAGATGAGCCTCTACAAAGCTGTGGATATCCTCATGCTCGTCATCAATCATCAGAATTCCGTTTATAATATCCTCCAGAATGCCGGATAGACCTTTAATGATACTTTCCTTCTCTGAATCGCTGATAATTCCCTGCTTTGCCAGCATCGTAACATGGGCAATGCTGCCCTCGATATCCTGACGGAAGAATTTCTGGTCGAAGGAGATGGATGCATTAAAATTATGTACCAGCTGATCGGTTTTTTTGGTAAAACGTCCGCCCCAAAGCTTCATGTCCCTGCCTCGTTTCTATCAGTAAATTGTGACAATAGTAATATCAATACATGTGTTGGTCCGGCAGGTTTAAAGTTGCAACCGTCCGATTTTATGATTGAATCTATATTAACTTGTTTTCCGGGATATTGCAAGAGAAAATTTATAATTATACATTAATATTACTAAATAATCAGTTTAATAATTTTAATATAGATATACTAAGAGCGAAAACCAAAGAATCCTGGAAGCCGATTCGAGGAGTTATAAATCAATGGAAGGCTGTTGCAGAATAACTGATAAAGATGCAGAATGCATCTTAATAGTTAGCAGGCAACAGCCTTCCCCTGATATGGTGTATAATGACGATATCTAAGGCTTTCCTATGACTGTAGTTAATCTAGATCAAGAAACTGTTCTATGGATGGCTCTACAGTTGATAAAGCTCAGAATATTTCTCCTTCAGATATTTGATATAATAATCTGCGTTGAATTCCTCTCCGGTGACATCCTTAAGGATCTGGTTGGTAGTTTTCGTTGCACCGTATTTATGAACCTGGTCACGTAAGAATTCCCGGATAGGGGTAAGATTACCCTTTTCCAGATACTCCTCGATGGGCATGACCTCCGTCATTTTCGCATAGAGCTGAGAGGCTACCGCAGTTCCTACTGCATAGGAGGGGAAATATCCGAATTCCCCCCAGGACCAATGAGTATCCTGTAGGATGCCCTGGGCATTATCCGGAGGTGTGATTCCCATATAATCCTGATACTTCTTATTCCAAATCTCCGGAAGCTGGTTCACATCAATCTCCTCACTGAACAGCATTTTCTCAATCTCATAGCGGATGATGATGTGGATCGTATAGGAGAGCTCATCGGCTTCCGTACGAATCAGGCTGGGTGCCGCCTTATTAATTCCACGGATGAAATGATCCAGATCGATATTCTTAAGATTCTCCGGATAGGTCTCCACCAGCTTATCATAGATCGGGATCCAGAAGGCCTTGCTTCGTCCGATTACATTTTCATAGAAGCGGGATTGGGATTCGTGCATTCCCATGGAAGCACCTTCTCCCACAGGAGTCTGGGTCAGAGCATCATCAACATTCATTTCATAAATCGCATGTCCTGTCTCATGGATAATGGAGAACATGGCACTTTCCAGATTATCCTCCATATAACGGTCTGTGATACGAACATCATGGTTATGCAGCTGCATGGTAAACGGATGGGCACTTTCTCCGATGACACCGCGATTAAAATCAAAGCCTACATAGCCGCTTAAGAACTTACAGAATTCCTTCTGACTCTCTATATCGTATTTTAAATAGTTGTAGCTTTTATCTATGGTCTCTGCCTTCCCTCCAACCTCCTTCAGCAAGGGGATCACCTCCTGCTTGATCTTTTCGAAGAAGGGGTCCAGATCTTTGATCGCAAAGCACTCCTCATAATCGGCCAGCAATACCTCATAGGGCTCCTGGCCCTTCTTAGCACGATAACCGGCAAATTTCTTCTTATAATCAATGACCTTCTTCAGATAGGGGGCAAAATCCTCGAATTTGTTATCCTTTCTGGCTTTAGACCATTTACGGCTTGAGATAGAGGTCAATTCGATAAAAGCCCGATATTCCTCGGGAGGGATACTTTCCAGTTCCTCATATTTTCTGCTGATCTTCTTCACAATCGCTTTCTCGGTGTCAGTCAGTTCCTTCTGCTCATCCTCCTCCCTAAGCTTCTTAAGCAGCTTTCGGACATCATCATTAATCAGACTCTTCATGTATTCGTCGGAGAGGATTCCGATGACCTTCGAGGTATAATCCGCGGCTTCAAAGGGTGCTATGGTCTGATCATCCCATTCGAACAGATTACGGGCGGTCTGCAGGGCCATGGATTTATCAAGATAGGGCTGTAATTTTTCAAAAGTTTTGCTCATATTAACCTCCTATAGTCTTGCTTGACTTTATCAAACGTCATTCTTTCATTAGTATTTCAATAATTAAACGGCATAGTAAACCAATATTCTCCATAAAATAATAAGATATTTGGCTTGCCGAAGAGAGTAAAATCTTATAAAATAATGTTATGTATACCATAATATACCACTGCAGGTTATATAAGTAAAGAATCTATACAATAATGTGATTTAAATCACAGACTGCAGGATGCAAAAATGGTAATAAGTAGGTAGGGAGAATACTTTCCTTATTGAAGCAGATAATATCAAGGAAATATGCCATAAAATTAATAACAATGGAAGAAAGGAAGATAGATTATGAAAAATATGATCATTGAGCAGGTAATAGGAAGAGAAATTCTCGACTCCAGAGGTAATCCTACCGTGGAGGCTGAGGTTATTCTGGCAGATGGCAGCATCGGCCGGGCGGCTGTTCCCTCCGGAGCATCAACAGGAGCTTTTGAAGCGGTGGAGCTTCGGGACGGTGATAAGAACAGATATCTTGGGAACGGTGTCAGAAAAGCAGTGGATAATGTAAATACTGCTATCGCTTCTGCCTTAAAGGGCATGGAGGCTTGTGACCAGGCAGCAATAGATGAGAAGATGATTACGCTTGACGGTACCGATAATAAGGGAAAGCTCGGAGCAAATGCAATCCTCGGTGTCTCCATGGCTGCAGCTAAGGCAGCAGCTGCCTCCTTAAGACTTCCTCTTTACCGTTATCTCGGTGGTGTGAATGCGAAGACCTTACCCGTTCCGATGATGAACATCATTAATGGCGGTAAGCATGCCGACTCAAGCTTAAATATTCAGGAATTTATGATCATGCCCGTAGGTGCAGCAAGCTTCTCGGAGGCATTGGAGCAGAGTGCTACAGTATTCCATACCCTGAAGAAACTGCTTAAGAATGACGGATATGTTACTGCAGTAGGAGATGAAGGAGGTTTTGCTCCTAAATTTAAGAGTGATACCGAGGCACTGGATTATATCGTGAAAGCCGTGGAAGCGGCAGGCTATCGTCCCGGCGCTGACTTCTTCATTGCAATTGATGCAGCTGCTACCGAAATGTATGATGAAGCGAAGAAAGCCGGCAGAGAAGGTGACTATCTGTTCTGGAAAGCAGGAGAGTATAAGACCGTGGAAGAGATGGTGGACTTCTGGGATCAGGTATGCAGTAAATACCCGGTGATTTCTCTGGAGGATGGGTTATCAGAAGAGGACTGGAAGGGTTGGAAGCTCTTAACGGACCGAATTGGAAATAAGGTTCAGCTGGTCGGTGATGATCTGTTCGTAACAAATACAAGCCGGATCAGGGAAGGAATCCGTCAGGGTATCTCTAATTCAGTACTGATTAAGGTAAATCAGATCGGCTCCCTGACCGAGACTCTGGATGCAATCGAGATGGCGAAGAACAACCGCTGGACAGCAGTGGTATCCCACCGCTCCGGTGAAACGGAGGATGTAACTCTCGCTGATATCGCTGTGGCGACCAATGCCGGACAGATCAAGACAGGTGCTCCCTCCAGAACGGACCGTGTGGCAAAATACAACCAGCTCTTAAGAATAGAACAGGAGCTTGGTAATGCGGCCAGATACCTCGGAAGGGATGCTTTCAGAATATAAGATGAAACACTTTTAAATGTATATTTGATATTCCTATAAGAAATCCCGCTGCTGTACCTACCTAAGGACAGGAGCGGGATTTTTAATACATAATTACTGAATGTCTGTTAGTCTGGCATTCAGCTATATACGTTAAGGCGAAGCTTACATTAACCCTGTATGTTTGTATGCGAGCGTGCCTTGGTTGACAGTCTTAATGTATGAGAAGGTGATTAATGCAGGTATACTTTCATATCATCCGGACTAGATGTCGTAGGCAGCTCCATGCCCGGGATAGATTCTATTAACGCCGCAAGATTTAAGGGCTTCCCAGCTTGACATAATGACCGGATCATCATATGCTTCCGCTAAATCTAAGGCGGGAAGGTCACCGGTAAAGGCACAGCCCCGGTCTAGCACCAGACTGATGCTGTCCTCACTATGTCCGGGAGTCGGCAGCAGCTCACCATCCAATCCGATATCCTTTAAAAAGCTTCTGCTGTCCTCCACGCTCATTATAATACTATGATCGAAGGTGATATCCTTAAAGCGTGAGGCCGGGTTCTTCTTAAAGAAGGCATTGATCTTATTCACGAAAGGAGCCTGGCAGTTATGAAGGATCAGGCGCGCACCGAATTCCTTCAGGTTTTGGGTAAGGCCTGCATGGTCAGGATGGAAATGTGTAATGACCATATAGTTAATATCATTCAGCAGTATACCGTTCTGATTCAGCAGCTGAAGGAATTGTGACAGGGTATCCGGCCAGCCGGCATCCACTAATAGCCAGCCGTCGGTTACGGGAACCAGATAACAATTGGTTGCGTTATAGTTCAAGGTTATGATATTCATTATATGTTCTCCCGATATTTCCTATCTCCATCCTAATCTACTTTAGTGTTTTACCTCAAAGGGTTCTGTTATCAGACAACGGTAAGCTTTAATGATGTTGCCGCTTTCCAATGTGAAGCGTTTGGTATCGCCCAGGTCAGGATCCCATACATAAGGCATGTTGTCATACATACTCCATCTGTCCCAGACGGATTCTTCAAACGGCTTAACCGGAGCAGCGTATTGCACCTTCTTTTTGTCCATGCCAACACCTCAAATTATAGAATAGGTACCATATAACTATATAACGAAAATTGGAAATATTCAAGCAGATTCTGTACCAGCTAGCATTAATAATCCAAGCTTATTTATTGGAAAATGCTGCATTTACTTTCTTCTGAAGCTCTACTACGACGATCGGCATAATGGATAGGAGCAGTACGATAGCCCATTGCCTAACGGTCAGAGGTACAACCTGGAAGATAGCCGCAAGAGGCGGAATTGTAATAACAATAATCTGCAGCGCAGAGCAGATCAGGAACGAGTAAACCAGTTTGCGGTTTGTGAACAGACCGATCTCTGCCAAAGAATGACTGCTTCTCATATTAAAGGAGTGGAACAGCTGTGACAGGCTTAAGACAGCAAATGCCATAGTCCTTCCGACCCAGGGAATATATACGCCGGGTTCCCCACCGGAGAGCTGCTCTGATAAGGAGTCGAATAAAGCTCGCTGGTCGAAGAAACGAAAACCGATCACAAAAGCTGCCAATGCCAGGGAACCGATCATTACACCTTCAAATAAGATCTGGAAGGCAAGACCATCCGCAAACATGCCCTTATTCGGCGGGATCGGCTTCTTCTTCATGATATCCTTCGCTGCCGGCTCAACACCCAGGGAAATGGCAGGCAGGGAATCAGTGACGAGATTAACCCAGAGCAGCTGAACGGCGACTAGCGGTGTGGGCAGACCTAAGAGGATGGCGACGAAGATCGTCAGGATCTCGCCGATATTACTGGACAACAGGAAATGGACTGCTTTTCGGATATTATCATAGATACCCCGACCTTCCTTCACCGCAGATACGATTGTGGCGAAATTGTCATCCGTCAGAATCATATCGGAGGCATTCTTCGCTACATCGGTTCCGGTGATACCCATCGCACAGCCGATGTCAGCTGCTTTCAGTGCCGGGGCATCATTCACTCCGTCACCGGTCATGGCTACCACCTCACCCCTGCTCTGGAATGCCTTCACGATCCTGACCTTATGCTCCGGGGATACCCTGGCAAATACACTGTATCTGTCAATCACTTTATTTAAGCCTTCAGAATCTAACCGGGACAGCTCATCACCGGTAATAGCCTCACTCTGACTGGTGAGAATTCCGAGATCCTTTGCGATTGCTTTGGCTGTCAGGACATGATCTCCCGTAATCATCACCGGCTTAATACCGGCCTGTCGGCATAACAGAACAGCGTCCTTCACTTCTTCTCTGGGAGGATCGATCATGCCGATCAGACCGATGAAGGTAAGGCCATTCTCCAGTTCAGAAGGAAGAAGCTTCTTACCGGGTGCCGTGATATTTTTATAGGATACGGCGATAACTCTGAGGGCCCGCTCTGTCATGGAATTATTCAGTGCCGTCAGCCTGCTTCTCTCCGCACTGGTCAGGGGGTACTGCTTCCCATTCTGATAGATATGGGTGCATTTATTCAGCAGGAAATCAAAGGCACCCTTTGTGATACTACGGTAAGTGTTATCGGGTGATTTATGAACAGTGGTCATCAGCTTACGGGCTGAATCAAAGGGGATTTCGGACACTCGTTCATAAGTTGAATCCAGATTTAATTTATTAGCTCCTGCATGATAGGCTGCCAGGACCAGAGCTTTTTCTGTTGGTTCACCGCTGACGGAGATCTGTTTGTTCTCTTGCTGAAGAATGGCATCATTACAGAGGGCTGCATGGGAGAGAAGAAATGTCCCGAACTCACCCGACAACTTCTCCTTACCGCTTAAGGAGCAGAGCTCGGTTACGGTCATGACATTCTGTGTCAGGGTTCCTGTCTTATCAGAGCAGATGACAGTAGCACTCCCCAAAGTTTCAACGGCAGGAAGCTTTCGGATGACTGCATTCTTCTTTGCCATGCGCTGCACACCAAGGGAAAGCATGATGGTCACGATCGCAGGCAGCCCTTCGGGAATGGCAGCCACTGCCAGACTTACCGAGGTCATGAACATATCGAAGATGGGCAACTTCTTAAGAATACCGAGGACAAATATAATGATACAGATAATCAGGGCTGCGGTGCCAAGTACCTTCCCGGTTTTCGCCAGCCTCTTCTGCAGAGGAGTCATGGGGGTCTCATCCTCCATAATGAGCTTTGCAATGTGTCCGACCTGTGTATTCATCCCGGTCTCCGTCACAACTGCCAAGCCTCTCCCATAGATGATTGTACTGGTTGACAGGACAAGGTTAATCCGGTCTGCCAGGTTCGTATCGGGCTTCAGTCTGAGCTCTGCTTCTTTCTCCACCGGGTGTGATTCCCCGGTCAGAGAGGCTTCTTCTACCTTAAGGTTTACAGAAGACAGGAGTCTTGCGTCCGCAGGAACGAAACAGCCGGTCTCCAGCAGGATGATATCCCCCGGTACCAGCTCGGCTGCGTCGATTTCATGAAATTTCTTATCTCTCAGTACATGGGCGGTAGGAGCGGAAAGCTTCTTCAGAGCCTCAAGCGCTTTCTCCGCCCTGGTCTCCTGCAGAACACCCAGGGTGGCGTTTAAATTGATGATCAGCATGATAATGACAGGATCTATAAAATCAGGTTCGCCATCCAGATAGGATACGACAAAGGAAAGTACTGCAGCAAAGATCAGTATGATGATCATGAAATCAGCGAACTGGGATATGAATTTTCTGAAAAGACTCTTTCCCTTTTTTACCTCCAAGATATTTCTGCCATAGGTCTGCTGCCGACGTTTAGCCTCCTTCGTTGTCAGGCCATGATCGATACTGGTGTTAAGCTCTTTCAGAGCTTCTTCGATGGACATATTATGCCACTGCATAGTAACCTCCATGGTTTGGTCAATCTTCCTTTAATTATATGAAACAAGGGTAGGATTATGATTAGGGAACTTATCAGAATACCGGGGACATGATACGACATAAATAATATGAAATAAAACATTTACTTCGCGAGAAAATATGGTATATACTCTACTAATCAGAAGAATGGATGAGGTGTGTAATGGCCAGATCAATCACCCGAGACATGACCAATGGGTCACCTACTAAATTAATCCTGCAATTTTCGCTGCCGATGCTGATCGGAAACCTATTCCAGCAGTTTTACAATATGGTGGACTCCATTGTTGTGGGCAAGTTTGTCAATTATGAAGCTCTGGCGGCAGTGGGGGCTACGAGTTCCCTGATTTTCCTTATCTTCGGTCTGACCTTTGGCTTGTCGGCCGGAATCTCCATCGTAATTTCACAGTATTTTGGTGCCAAGGATTATGATAACGTCAGGAAGGGCTTTACGACAGCGGCTTATATCATCATCGGTGCTTCACTGATCATGGGCACCATAGGCTTCTTTTCAAGCCGATGGTTGCTGGAGCTATTGAACACCCCTGAGAATATCATCGGCATGTCCGATCTCTATATGAAGATAACCTATGCCGGAATACTCGGTGTTGCCTGTTATAACGGCATGGCTGCGGTCTTAAGAGCATTGGGGGATTCTATAACTCCGCTGATTTTTCTGATCATAGCCAGTCTGTTGAATGTAGTATTAGATTTGATATTTGTAATTGTTTTTCATTGGGGTGTGGCAGGTGTGGCGATTGCAACTATCATCTCGCAATGGGTCTCAGCCATCGGCTGTATCCTATATGCTATGGCGAAGGTTAAGCTGCTTAGAATACCTCTTAAGGAATTCAAACCGGATGCTGCTATCTTCCGTAAGTGTATCCGGCTGGGAATCCCGGTGGCACTTCAGAATTCCTTTGTTTCTATTTCCATCATGGTGCTGCAGGGAGTCATCAATGGTTTCCAGGAAACCATCATGGCCGCGGCTACGGTGGTAAACCGTATCGAGCAGCTGGTACTGCAGCCGGGCATGTCCCTGGGAGCGGCAGTAGCCTCCTTTACCGGACAGAATGTGGGAGCAGGCAATATCGACAGAGTGAAGAAAGGAATGAAATCAGCAACAGTCCTTATCCTGATCTTCAGTCTGATTATGCTTCCGACGCTGTACTATGGAGGAGAATACTTGATGAGACTCTTTACGAAGAAGGAGGATATCGAGGTGGTGACCTATGGGGTACAAGGAATCAGGATCACCAGCTTCTTCTATACCTTCGTCGGTATGATCTTTATAACAAGGAATTTCCTGAGCGGCTCCGGCGATATCCATGTTCCCATGGCCATGGGTTTTACTGAGGTAGTCTGCAGAGTTACCTTCTCAAGCTTTTTAGCGGCTCAGATTGGTTTTAAGGGAATCTTCTGGGCAACAGCAATCACCTGGTTTGTTACCGGAATCGTAGGTATCCTAAGGGTGCTGTCAGGAAAGTGGAAGGGAAAATCTGTCGTAAAGCCACAACTTAATGCAGTGGACGCAGAGAATGTGACCGAAACTTAAATTTAATATAAGTAGGGATGAGTTTACTAAAAAGGGTATCACGGTGAATTGCCGGGGTACCCTTTTATTCGTGTTGAGCGGACTGTTTAACCGGTTCATCCTGTTTACGGTTCTTTTTATTTATTTTCCGAATGATTCTGATACAGATTAATAATCCCAGGAAGGTTACCAAAACCGGAATCAGATTATTTTTATACCTGTCATAATAGCCGGCGACTCGACCGTAATTCGACTGCAGGCTATAACCCAAGCCGATCAGGAGAGTGTTCCAGACTGTGATGCCTAGCAGGGAGGAAGTAAAGTAGGATACCGGATTCATTCGTGCAGATCCGGCCACCAGGGCAATATAGGTACGAATCAGGGGTATGACTCTTCCGATGCATACTGCTGAGGTAGAATTCTTTATGAATTTATCATAGGAAGAGTCAATCGGCTTAATAGATTTCGGGAATTTGCGCTTGATTGCATGGAGAATGGCTCCTCCGCCGAACCAACCGACCGAGAAGCAGATACCGGTCCCTATCATGCCTGCCAGGATGCTTAAGGGAAGTATGACCAGGAAAGGGATTTGGTTGATGGAAGCAACAGCCCCGGAGAAGGGCAGGACAATCTCGCTTGATACCGGAAAGCAGGCATATTCCAGCATAATGATCAGAAACATAGCCACCAGCCCGTATTGGGAAATTAGTTGTGTCAGATTGCTCATGAATACTCCAATAGAGATATGATTATTTCATTATATTCCATTTGAAATTTAATATGAGTTTAGGCCTTGTGCAATCAGCCGAACCTCATATTGTATGTTGTATTTTCTTTACAAAGGATTCTGGTGTGATATGATGGAAGAAAATACATAAAATCAACAAATACAACGAAACAACTCATAATATCACATGCATACTTCCTGTAAAACCGTAAACTAAATCAGATTATTAATTGTTCATTGAACGATTTGGAAGGAGCTAGCATGCATTATCAATATATTCCTTACATCTGGCCATTACTGATTTCGGGTATAATTTCGTTTTCCTTAGGAATATATTCCTTGCTTCGATGCAGAAGCTCAAAGGGCGCAATAAGCTTTGCAATCAGTATGTTTATCGTTACCCTGTGGTCGGTTCCGAATGCCTTTGAAATGTCGGCTACCGAGTTGGGTACGAAGCTGTTCTGGGCAAATGTACAGTACTTGGCTTATTGCTATTCACCCGTAGTTTTGCTTATTCTATGTTTGCAGTTTGCAGGCAGTGAGAAATCGGCAGGGAGCCGGAAGCTGCTCCTGCTTCTCCTGATTCCATCCATAGTCCTCTTACTGGTTTGGACGGATGGGTATCACGGGCTGGTCAGGTATCATATTACGCTGGAGGATAGTGGACCGTTTCCTGTTATTAAGAAGGAATATGGGATTGCATTTTATGTTCATGCACTATATTCACATCTCTTAAATATAACAACTCTGGTAATTCTACTGAGAGCAGCCTACCGGAGGAAGACCATCTATCGTAAGCAGGTAATTGCATTGCTGATTGGCGTGGGAATGATCGTTGTTCCGAATATCCTGTATATTCTAAAGCTAAGCCCGTTCAGCTTCGACATAACGCCAATCTTCTTTGGACCCGCCGGTCTTATCATGTTCTGGAATATTTTGCGCTATCGAATCTTCAATCTGTTACCCCTGGCCTGGGCAACCGTAATTGAAACGATGGAAACAGGAGTGATCGTTCTTGATTTACAGAGCAGAGTGATAGAAATCAATCCTGCCTTAACTAAAATGTTCGGAATAGAGAGAAATCAGATCCTGACGAAGAATGTGCAGGAATTTATCAGTAGCTATCCGGAACTATCGGAGGCAATGAATAAGAAAGAGGTACCTCTGACTGAGTTTTCGATTCAGACAGAGGCCGGCACTAAAACCTATGAAATCCTGTTTACACCACTGATTGATCAAAAAGGTGTCCTCTTAGGAAGGCTGGCAGTGATCTATGAAATCACGGAGAAGAAAAAAGCCCAGCAGGAATATATGAAGCAGCAGTGGAAGCTGGCGATCATCGAGGAAAAGGAACGTTCTTCCAGGGATATGCATGATAATCTCGGACAGGTCCTGGGTTTTATCAATCTTCAGGCACAGGCAATCCGCCATGAATATTCCCAGCTGCATCAGGATGAATTATTGAATCAGATTGACCGTCTGGTGAATGCTACGAAGGAAGCCCATAAAGAAATCAGGGAATATATCAATGATGCCAGAGGCTATGTATATCTGGAGAATGGGTTTATTACCGGTTTAAATAATATCATGGCAAGCTTCCAGAACACCACGGGGATCAAGGTTATTTCGAGATTACCTGAAGATTGCGTGGGTGATGAGATCGATCCGAATATCAGAATCAATATTCTGAACATTATCAGAGAGGCATTGAATAACGTCAGAAAGCATTCTCAGGCATCCCAGGTCAGCATTATGCTGGAGCGTGGGACAGAGCAGTTCATTGTAGTAATTGAGGATAATGGAATAGGTTTTGATTATCATGATAAGAAAAGCGATAAGATCAAATTCGGGCTTAACATCATGAGGGACCGGGCATCGGAAATTGGAGCCGGACTGAATATAAGTGCCGCTGTTGGGGCAGGATGCCGTATTGAACTTATGATACCAATGTGGGAAGGGGAGAAACCAGATGCCAATGTCAATGAAAGTGATGCTGGTTGATGACCATAAGTTATTCATAGAGGGGCTTCAGTATTTATTGGAGACTCATGGAATACAGGTGATCGGTAAGGCCAGGAATGGAAATGAAGCATTGATCAAGGCCAGAATATTAAGGCCGGATGTCATATTGATGGATATCCGGATGCCAAATTGTGACGGAATTCAAGCCTTGAGACAGATTAAATCCGAGCTTCCCGACATTAAGATCGTTATGCTGACGACCTCAGAGGAGGAAGAGGATATATTTCAGGCAATTAAGTATGGTGCCTCCGGTTATCTCTTAAAGGATACGGATGCTTCCTCCTTAATCAAGCTGCTGAACGATCTGAAACAGGGCTGTACGCCGTTAACTGCGGGCCTTGCAGCCAGAATTATGACTGAATTTAAGCTTGATGGGGGAAGTGATAATGGGGAATTAAAGCAAAAGACGGAAGAGAAGGAGAGTGCTGAGCTTACCGATAGACAGAGGGAGGTTCTGGAGTTGGTCACCATAGGTACCACCTATAAAGAGGTGGGAGCAAAGCTTGGACTAACGGAACGAACCGTGAAATACCATATGGGCAGAATTATCGAACAGCTGCAGCTGAAAAACAGATCCCAGGTGATTCATTATGCCACCCGTACAGGTTTGGTGCAGGATAAGTAACAACAAGTGAGTTTATAAGTTCATAATTTGAGAGTGTTCTCGTGAATGAGAATACTCTCTTTTTTGAATTTATAAATTCATACTTCAAAAATGATTGTGAAGCAGACATTTATGAATTTTATTTACGGAGACTGTACTTTCGTACATTGTAAAAAAGGAAATAAAATGTAATATTATGTGGGTAAGAAAAAATAAATGTCATATCTATGTAATTACGCTGTAGAAGAATGAGAAGGTTGTTACATGGAGGATCTGTAAGGAGGATATTATGAAAAGAATGCCTAGACTCAAACCTATCGTCTGTTTTGTCATGATATTTGCTTTTGTTTGCGCAAGCTTGTCAAATATTATGATGAAGACAGCCCTGGCAGCTCCGGATACTGGGGAGTTATCTGGCGGATATTTGAATGTGACGGAAAAGTATCTGAATTTTAACAGTAAGGATACTACATATAATTTCGATATTAAGAAAGAAGCGCAGCAGAAGGGTGCCTCCTATACCTGGTATGTCAAAACAGATAAGGGCGAACCGGGAGCAATCAGTATTGACAGCAGGACCGGGGTCGTTACGGCGAAGAAAGCAGGAACAGCATATATCCGCTGTAAGATAACCTATACCTCCGGCAAAGTAGTACGTCCGGAAGCAAAGGTAGTCGTAAGGAACAATATAACTGAAGTTGATATCAGTAATATTCCCAAAGAACAAACCATACTTCTTGGTGAAGTCATGGATTTTGACAGGGTAATTCTGAATACGGATGCCGGTAAGGGAAAAGGCACCAAGGGAATCACCCGCTGGGAGATTGATAATAATACGGCAGGAGTGAAGGAGATTAAGGATAATGGCGTCGTAAAGCCTACTTCAGCGGGCTCCTTTGCGATCCGCGCCGTTTGCTTCCAGAGCAAGGATAAATATAAGCTGTGGTTAAAGGATAAGGATAAGAATAGCAGCTATATCACAGCAGCAAGTAAGTGGTATAAGATATCGGTAGTTTCATCAATAGAGGAAGCGAAGGCAGCAACCCAGGAGGAGCTGGAGCTGGCATTGACAGATAGTAAGATTAAGAAGATAACGATAAGTACTGATAAAGAAATAAAGTTTACAATAGCAAAGGGCTCTTATACCGACAAAACAATCGTGATTGATGCACCTAATGCAGAAATAGACAACTATGGAAGCTTTCAGAAGATTATAATCTTAGCGATTAAAGATAATACCTGGAACGAGAATGCAGAGGGTAACAGCTTCCATGTGAGCTCAGTGAAGGTAAGAATTATTATTAATGGTAATGCAGAAGTAAGGGAAATCGTATTTGACCGGGCAAACTCGGTGATAAATGTTGAAGTACAAGGAAAGGTACATCAGATAACGCTTCTGCAGCCCTCTGAAATCAGCCTGACAGGTAATGGTGATCAAGTACCGATTACGATTGAGGAAACTGCAGAGGGCAGTAAGCTTACTACCTCAATCCCTTTATCGATTGAGGCACACAATGATTCCGAGATAATCATTAATCCCGGAGCAGAGGGAACGAGGATCAATAGAGGCGCCGTCTGGGATACCGTCAGTGTCGTGAATAACAGCAGTGCATCCGTAGGAATCACTACGGAGAATGCGGAGGAAGAACAGGTTGAAGCCGGTAAAAGTGTTGTGGTAGGCGGAACACCTGCTCCCGCTCCCGGTTCTCCTTCCGGTCCGATTGCACCGACCATAACCAGTATAACAATTAAAACACCGGCAACAAAGACGGTATATAAAGTCGGGGATACCCTCGATATTACAGGGTTATCCATTGAGGGAAGCTATAGTGACGGAAGCCGTAAGTCAGAAACGATAACTTCAGCAAATATATCAGGCTTTAACAGTATGGTAGTGACTGCAAGTCAGACCCTGACTGTAAATGTAGGGGGAAAGACCGTGACCTATACGATATCCATCATCAAGGCGGATGCTCCTGCGCTGGTCGGTGTCAGTATGGATGACGCGGAGAATACCTTAATCGGAATGGCACCATGGATGGAATTCTCCATCGATGGAGGAGCAACCTGGACAGCATACAATGCAGTAACAACGAACCTGCCCGACTTGACTGGAACGATCACGATACAGGTCAGATTTGCGGAGACCACAACCCATAATGTGGGAGAGGCAATGACCTTCTCTTTCCACGCAGGCGAGCTTCTGGGCTTAACAATCAAAACCCCGGCGAATAAGCTGGTATATAAGGTGGGCGAGGTCCTTGATATCACCGGGCTGGTCATAGAAGGAACCTACAGTGACGGAGGAAGGAGAATTGTGCCCGTCACAACGGGGAATATCAATGGCTTTAACAGCTCTACGGTACATGAAAGCCAGATCTTGATAGTAAACATTGGACCGGTACCTGTGATTTATACCATATCCATCGTCAAGGCTGACGGTCTGTTCCTATCCGGGGTCAGCAGGAATGATGCGCTGAATACTTTAGCAGGAATGGCAGCAGGGATGGAGTTCTCCATCGATGGTGGAACGACCTGGACTGCATATAATGCGACAACACCGAACCTGCCCGATCTGACAGGAACTATCACGATACAGGTCAGATATGCAGCAACCGCTACCCATAATGCGGGAGAGGCTATGACTTTCCAATTTACATTGGGAGTGCTTGAAAGCATCACGGTCAATGCAAGCGGAGCTACGACAGTCTATATGGTTGGCGAATCCCTTGACATCAGCGGACTGGTCGTGGAAGGGCATTATAGCGACGGAGGAATAAAGACAGAGACCATAACCTTATTTGATATAGACGGTTTTGATAGCTCGGCTGTAACAGCAAGCCAGACTCTGAGTGTAACCGTAGGAGGAAAGAGTGCAACCTATACTATAGAGATTATTAAGGCAATAGGCCAATTACTAATAGGAGTAGGCAGTTATGATGCATTGAATACGATGGTAGGAATGACAACGGGGATGGAATTCTCCATCGATGGTGGAACGACCTGGACAGCATATAATGCGACAACACCGAACCTGCCCGATCTGACAGGAACGATTACTATACTGGTCAGATATGCTGAGACCGCAACCCATGTTGCGGGACCATATGTACCTTTCACCTTTACTGCAGGAGAATTAGTAAGCATAGCAATCAAGACACCGGCGAATAAGCTGGTCTATAATGTAGGTGAACCGCTGGATATCACAGGACTGGTGGTGGAAGGGACCTACAGTGACGGAGGGAAGAGACCTGTTGTAATCATAACGACTAATATCACAGGCTTTAACAGCGGAGCAGTGGCTGCAAGCCAGATCCTGACGGTAAAAGTGGGGGAAAAGACCGCAACCTATACGATATCCATCATCAAAGCGGATGGCTCTGCTGTCACATGTATCAGTGTGGATGACGCGGAGAATACCTTGACCGGAATGGCAGCAGGGATGGAGTTCTCCATCGATGGAGGAGTAACCTGGACAGAATATGATGCAGCAACACCGAACCTGCCCGATCTGAGCGGAACAATCACTATACAGGTCAGATATAAGGAAACCGCAACTCATAATGCGGGAGAGGCAGAGTACTTCTACTTCACGGCAGGCGAACTGCTAAGCATAGCAATCAAGGCACCGGCGAATAAGCTGGTTTATATCGTAGGACAGGAGCTGGATATCACCGGACTCGTCGTTGAAGGTACCTATAGTGACGGTGGAAAGAGAACTGTAGCAATCACACCGGCTAATATCTCAGGCTTTAACAGCTCGGTAGCCGCTGAGAGCCAGGCTCTGACGATTGACGTGGAAGAAAAGACTGTGACCTATACGATTAAGATTAATCCACCAGAGGACATCAGCTCAATCACTGTGATCATTCCTACCCCATACCCGTTTGATTTTGCGGTGAGTGCGGCGGGTGTAGAAGCAGCTACGGAAGATCCGGATTTTACGGTAACCAGTATTAGTTGGAACAGTCTCACGGCATATGGTTCCTATCCTGAATGGGCCTTGGTCACAGCGGAGGTAGTCTTAACTTCTAAGAATTATAAGCAATTTAAGGCAGCTTCCTATACTCCTGTTGTTGAAGGCGCATATTCGGTAAGCTCAACTATAACATCCGGAAGCGGAACAGGAAATACCGCCAGATACACTGTGCAATTCTTGGTAGACTACATGATCTTATATGTAGCAGATAAGTACGGTTACGTAACAGGTGGGAGTGGAACTATTGATGATCCAAAAACCTATACGGTTTCTGTGGGATACAATAGTGACAGTCTGACATTAGGAGATATTCAAACAACTCCAAATGCATCAGTGAGGCTATATACGAATCCGGATTTTTCAACAGGTGAAATTACAGGAGCTAATACAGTACCTCTACTGGTTGGTAATAATGTGGTATATATTAAGGCAATCACCCCTGATACTACTCGCTATTATATCATTAATATAAAACGAGTAAACGGTGATAACAATATCAAATCGATCTTTGGCAAGACGGATACAAGTCCGACAGGGGTAGGTACATCAACATCACCCTGTGCATGGCAGATCACAGTAGAGAATGATATCACAGTATTAAATGCATCGAATATAGAGCTGCCTGATTTCTCGAAAGTATGGTATTATTCTGATGCTTCCTTCATAGGAATGTATAATATCTCATTGCCATTTAGCCTATCGGTAGGAACTAATGAGATTTATATCGTTATACAAGCCGAGGACTATGAATATAAATTCCACAAAGTAACAATATACAGATTGCCTCCGAAAGAAATTGTCGCTGTTGCAGCTATTGACGATATTACTGTAGTGTATGGGACAGAGGAATCTGAGATAGGATTGCCTGATACAGTATTGGTTACATTTGATGACTCTTCCAGCAGCAGCTTTTCTGTGTCCTGGGATGCAGGAACACCTCCCTATAATGGCAATGCAGCCGGTACTTACATGTTTGAAGGAACCCTGGCCCTCCCTGCGGGAGTGACTAACTCATCAGCTCTCATGGCCAGTGTTAAGGTTATAGTGGAAGAAAAGGTACTGGGCAAGGAACCACTTACTGCAGCTATCAATAATGAGTATGCGGATGGGGCTATAAGAACTGAATTAAAGCTGACACAAGCAGATTATACTGCCGAAAGCTGGACAGCCTATACGAATGCAATCAGTGCCGCGATCACTCTGGAAGAAGCAGAAGAGGTAACACAGGAGCAGATTGATGAAGTTATATCTATGATCGTCACTATGAAAGCAGCGTTAGTGTTTGACGGAATGGCTTCTCTGGATGCAGTGAAGGCGGAAGCTGCATCATTAACAGAAGCGGACTATTCTTCAGATAACTGGGAACTTCTGGCTGCTGCATTAGACCTACCCGAGTCAACCAATTCAGAGGTGGTTTATAAAACCACGCAGATTTATTCGGCTCTGACTATCCTTGCAATAGAGCTGATCGATCAAGCAATAACGAATGCAAAGGCTCTCATCCCTGCGGCATTGACGATGGAAGAGGGAACAGATACCAATCTGTTAGATAAGCTGAATGCAATAAGCGGAATAGGAACCTACGGGGTAACCTTATCGATCGGTTCATCGGATAATGTGAATATCTCAAATGACGGAGGAATCACTTACTCCGGCACAGAAGTTACAGACAATGTCATTATTAAAATCAACAAAACAGGTGGAACAGAACAGTCAATATCAATCAGTATCACGGTACCGAAACAGCTGACGTATTCCATCCATTTTTTCAGTGCATTACCTGCAACCGAGGACTTTGGGAATCTTATATCAACTTATGATCCTAATAGCGTTAGTAGGGGAAATTACATTATAAAGGACGATGAATCTGGAACCATAACAAATTTACAGATTACTTTTGAGGGAATGAATCCGACAGCGTTTACCTATACTCCTGACGGTATATGGCGTACTACCTTAACAAACGAAGAATATTATAACCACTTCTGGTATCATCCTGTAGGCGGACTGGCACAAGGAAGCTATACAGCAACAATGATTATATCCGCAGACCACGGCATAAGATATGAGGTACTTTTGAAATTCCGGGTAAGTTAGGTAACATCAATCATCTTTTGCTTATAAGATTTGGAAAAATTGAAGAGGATAAGGAACAGAGGCATAATTTAGTGCCTCTGTTCCTTGTTCAAGGACAGAATCATATAAAGATACATTTCTATTTCTACACAACGAAGGAAGAATTAAATCTTGCATTAAGTTATATTATACATATTCTAAGAAGAACTTGACAAAAGTAGAAGTCGTGATATATTAATAAATATATTATAAATTATAGAAATCAGCAATGATAAGGAGTATTAAGAGTCAATGTGCTCACAGAGAGCTATCGGTTGGTGTAAGATAGCAGCAGCAAACTCCCAACTCGCCTTTGAGCTTCCCGGCTGAACGACAGTAGGCAGGGACGGTATTCCCGTTATCGAAGATCAAGTGCATCCTCTGACCATAGGTAAGAGGATGAATGAGAGTGGTACCACGGAAGTATAACCTTTCGTCTCTTAATTGAGGCGGAAGGTTTTTTTATACTCTTTAACATGGAGCAGATATTAGCAGGATGCTTTCATTAACAGAGAGAGTTGTTTGGCCATAAGCTTTCATTGTTAAGCTGAAAAGTTATTGGAAGAAGATCTTTAATTAGGAGGAGAATGATATGTCATCACCTTATCGTCATAAGGAAATTGAAAAGAAATGGAGAAAGCATTGGGAGGAGCATCCTGTAAATGTAAAGGAAGGGAGACCCAAATATTATTGTCTGGATATGTTCCCGTACCCTTCAGGCAGCGGTTTGCATGTCGGACATTGGAGGGGCTATGTCATCAGTGATGTCTGGAGCAGATATAAGATCCTGATGGGCTATTACATTATTCATCCGATGGGCTGGGATGCCTTCGGACTTCCGGCAGAGAATTATGCCATTAAGATGGGTGTGCATCCGAGCAATTCCACTGCGGTGAATGTTGCCATTATCAAGTAGCAGATGATTGAGATCGCGGCAATCTATGACTGGGATATGGAGGTTAATACCACGGATCCTAATTTCTATAAGTGGACCCAGTGGATCTTCGTGAAGATGTTCAAGGCCGGACTCGCTTATGAGAAGCAGATGCCGATCAACTGGTGCCCTTCCTGTAAGACTGGCCTTGCAAATGAAGAGGTGGTTAATGGCGAATGTGAACGGTGCGGTTCGACTGTTACAAAGAAGAACTTAAAGCAGTGGATGTTAAAGATTACCGCCTATGCCGACCGTCTGCTGGAAGACTTAAACAAGCTGGATTGGCCCGAAAAGGTGAAGAAGATGCAGTCCGACTGGATCGGCAAGAGCTATGGCGCCGAGGTGGATTTCACCGTGGACGGCACTGAGAAAGCGATCCGTGTCTATACGACCAGACCTGATACGCTATATGGAGCAACCTTTATGGTTCTGGCTCCTGAGCATGCGATGGCGAAGGAACTGGCTTCGAAGGAGCAGCAGGCAGCAGTCGAAGATTATATCTTCAAGTCCTCCATGAGATCCTCCGTGGATCGTATGCAGGATAAGGAGAAGACCGGTGTGTTTACCGGAAGCTATGCGATCAATCCGTTAACGAAGAAGCCGATCCCGATCTGGTTATCAGACTATGTTCTGGCGGATTACGGTACCGGGGCCATCATGTGCGTACCTGCCCATGATGAGAGAGACTTTGACTTCGCTACGAAGTTCGGCATTCCGATTGTTCAGGTCATCTCAAAGGATGGGAAGGAAAACCCTGCACTGACTGAGGCCTATACCGAAGCCGGTATCATGATCAATTCCGGTGATTGGAACGGCATGGATTCTGAGAAGGCGAAGAGTGAAGTCCCGGATATGCTGGACCGGATGGGTATCGGCAAGAAGACGGTAAATTATAAACTGCGCGATTGGGTATTCTCCAGACAGCGTTACTGGGGAGAGCCGATTCCGATCGTTCATTGTGAAGAATGCGGAGCGGTACCTGTTCCGGAGGATCAGCTGCCCCTTTTATTACCCGAGGTTGAGAAATACCAGCCGACCGGCACCGGTGAATCACCTTTAGCGGATATCCACGAATGGGTTAATACCACCTGCCCTTGCTGTGGTAAGCCGGCTAAGAGAGAGACGAATACGATGCCCCAGTGGGCAGGCTCCTCCTGGTATTTCCTGCGATATGTGGACAGTAAGAATGATAAAGAGCTGGTTTCCAAAGAGAAGGCTCATGAGAATCTGCCGGTGGATATGTATATCGGTGGCGTGGAGCATGCGGTTCTTCATCTGCTGTATTCCAGATTCTATACAAAGTTCCTTTATGATATCGGAGCTGTGGATTTCGAAGAACCCTTTAAGAAGCTGTTCAACCAGGGTATGATCGGTAAGAACGGAGCGAAGATGAGCAAATCCAAGGGTAATGTGGTTTCTCCGGATGCTCTGGTAAACGACTATGGCTGTGATTCACTAAGAATGTATGAATTATTCGTTGGACCTCCGGAACTTGATTCTGAGTGGGATGACAGGGGTATTGACGGTGTATACCGTTTCATTAACCGATTCTTCAATCTGGTAACTGAGAACAAGGATAAGAACATCAAAGCTACTGAGGAAATGGTGAAGGTCCGTAACCGCATGATTTATGATATCACCACCCGTCTCGAGTCCTTCAGCTTAAATACCGTTGTCAGCGGTTTCATGGAATATAACAATAAGATGATCGACCTGGCGAAGAAAGAAGGCGGTATAGACAAGGAGACACTGGAAACTGCTATTATCCTGCTGGCTCCGTTCATTCCTCATACAAGTGAAGAATTATGGTCGCAGTTAGGCCATACTACCTCAGTATTCCAGAATAACTGGCCGGTTCATGATGAATCCAAGATGAAGGACAGCGAGATCGAGATCGCAGTCCAGGTGAACGGTAAGACGAAGATGACGGTTATGGTATCTGCAGATGCCACTAAGGAGGAAGCAATTACCGCTGCCCGTGCTGCAATAGCAGATAAGTTAGGCGGTACCGTAATCAAGGAGATCTATGTTCCCGGCAAGATTGTTAACCTGGTAGTAAAACAGGCATAAACAATAAAACAAGCAAATAAATTATAGTAGTAAATGAGGTCCATCTTTAAGTAGAAGCTCCCGATATCATGAAATACCTGTCGGAATGATTACTTTTGGATGGACTTTTTTTAGTTAAATATGGTAAAATCATTAGGAGGATAAGAAATTTCCTATCGGGCATCAAATTAGTGTCAGAATCTTGATTATTTTCATAAATTTGTAGTAAAATATTCTTTCATAATAATGATTCATATGTTAAAATTATGACTAATGGCAGACGAATGAAAAGAGTTTCATCATGCAGTTATGTATATACCTGAAGCGTTTCATCGGAAATCCTGTAAGATATGTCACGAGAGGAAGGGCCACTTTAACAGGGGGATAAGTATGAAGGTGTTAGCGAAGTTTTCAAAGAAGGATTTATGGAGCATACCGAATATATTATGTTATATCCGGTTCTTGCTGATTCCGGTATTTGTGATACTATACATTAATGCAGAAGAAGCACGGGAATATATACAGGCAGCAGCGGTTGTCTTTGTCTCGGGACTGACGGATTTTCTGGATGGCTTTATCGCCAGGACCTTCCATATGGTTACCGATTTCGGAAAACTAATTGATCCGATGGCCGATAAGCTTACCCAGGCTTCCTTAATTTTTGTATTAGTCGTAGAGATAAAATACATGTTCCTGCTATTAATACTGTTTGTAACGATGCAGTTATTCATGCTATTTGCGGGAATTGCAATGCTGAAGAAGGAACGTAGGCTGAATGGAGCCAAATGGTTCGGGAAAGTATCGACGACGGTATTTTATGCTACGATGTTGGTACTGGTGGCGGCTCCGAAGCTTGACTCCTTCGTGGTTAACATCCTGATGCTCGTATGCGGCGTATTTCTGATGTTATCCTTCCTACTTTACATCAGGGAATATTTCAGAATGTACCGGGAAGTGAAAGAGGTTAAGCTGAACTGATAGATGGGGCAGAAGCAGATAGAGGATAATAAAGCCTTGGTATCCATTATGATTGAAGGATACCAGGGCTTATTCTAACTACATGATTCATAATATTTATCATTTTTCTAATGTTTTTTTAATGGAATGAGTTGGTAATTATGGTATGATAGGAATGACGTAATGGTTTACAAATCTTACGCACTGTGACCTTGTGGAGGTAGGGAATGAGTTATAGAATTCAGATCGATGTCTATGGTGATCGGGATAAAGACAAAGAGCATACGGAGAAGGAGGAGCGGAAGAGCGATAAATGGGTAAAACGGATTGTAGTTGCTTTTCTTACCCTGATGTTCGTCTTCTATACGAAGGAGCTGTTCACCCAAGTTATGATGGATGGTACCAAGGTGGAAGTCAAAAAACATGGGGACACCACGGAATATATCCTGAAGGCGGGAACGATCCGGGTAAAAGGGAGTAAGGATGAGGTAGCAGAAGCAACAATAACGATGCTATATGATTATTTACCCGCTGAAAGCTATACCCTAAGCTTCAGCAACATGGAGAACTGGGAGCATAGCTTAGTTACAATAACTAATCATGAGGGAATCGAGGTTTATAAACATCAATATAACGGCTTTCAAAGATCCATGGCTAAGCCTTCAAACAATAGTGATGCTGCAAGCTATAAATATAATCCTATCGCTGCACTGGCCTTTCGGGAAATTACCAAACCGAAGGTAAACCCGTTCGTCTATGCATTAGTTTGTCTCCTATATATAGCTGAACTGCTTAGCTTTAAGCTATGGAAGTGGGTATTCTTAAGACATAAGATTACATGGGCTATCGATCGTGGAACACTCCCTTCTCATGCTTACAAGCAGACACTGCTGATTTCCAGATTTACTATCTTCATGCTTATTTTGTACCTCAGTGCACAGTCCTATGTTTGGTGAATACAATCTCAAATACCTTAACCGGAATGGAATGCTCCTAATGAATGTCTGGACCCCGATGTCCGATATTGGGAGATTGTTGTATATCAAAGCGGTGAAGTTAATTATGAGCTTTCATGGAATAGAAAGACTTAATATCTCCGGTTTGGAACTAAACAGAAATGAAACAGAATTTGCATCGTCAATGAAGCTATATCCGGATTATTATTCTGATAAAATGCTTGAGGCATATCATAAGGCAATGGAAGGCAGTAAGGTCTGTTCAGATGAGATATACGAGCTATGCAGATTAAATTTAAGGGAGCAGCTTAGGTGTACTCTGGCGTCGGGGGCTATGGATTTTGTGATATCCTTCGGTGATGATTACACCATGAAGCTCTTCTGCCGGGAGATACGGAAGGAGATTATCGATTCCATCAGAGATGTCGGTTTATTTGTCGAGATCATATCGGATCCAGAAAAGTCTGAAATTTATATTTAGGATAATATGGGCCCTCATAAAATATAAATGTTTATCACATCCATATATCAAAATAATAGCGTGGGATGATTTATCCATAAGGAGTCATTTTCAAACAGAGTGAGAACGTGTCTCCGATGGATAAATCATCTCATGCTATTTTTGTAAATTAAAATATGATAAACATCATTAGGCTAAAGGGGCACCGGTCCATTGCAGGATTACTTCTTCTGCTGCTGCATCATTTTCCGGATCATTTCGAATTGTGATTTTTCCTTCGGGGACATATTCTTTGTTAAAATCTCCATCATGATGTCACTTTCATCCTTGTTAAAGGTAAGATTCTGTTCATTTAATCTTTTATTTGTATTCATAAGAAGAGGTATTAATTTATCCATCGGTTTTCCTTCGGCTTCTTTCATTACCTCTAAGAGAATCGCAAGCTTGCGGGGATCTACGTTTTTCATTTTAGGATTATTCGTCCATGACGTGTCAGCCATTGTCATCGCTCCTTACATAGAATCGGTTTTCTTATTATCATCATATGACATGGTATTAAAAAGCATTCGTAGGTTTTCGAAGGTACTCATCTGTTCCGGTGGTATCATATTCTTCAACATATCAAACATCTGATTGTTGCCTCCGTTGCCCTGACCACCTTCAGTATCATCAGTGTGTTGTCCTTCCTTGTCTTCCCGATCCGAGTAATCTGCATCCTCTCCATGATATTCCGATGCAGCTTCTGAATCAGAAGCTTCCTCAGAGCTTGAGCTGCTGCCAGAGTTGTTGCCGAAGATGGAAGAGAAGTCAAAACCGGAGAAATTATTCATAAAGCTATCTGATGCTTCTCCATCAGTTCCGGATGAAAAGCCACCAAATTCTTGCATTGTCTTCATGGCTGACATATAGGTATTATACATTTCATACATACGCTTTGCATTATAGAAGTTTAGGAGCTGGTCTACCATGGCCTTCTCCGGATCCTTACAAAGCGGTCTGATACTTTTCAGCATGGACTCCATATCAGCCTTCTGCTCCTCATAGTCACAGGAATTCAAGCTATTCTTTCCCAATCTGCGCAAGCAATCTATTAACTCATAGAGCTTTAAGAGTAGATCCATGGTTGTCTTTGTCCGGACATCGACATAAGGTAATGCGGCCTTCAGAATTTCCGCTGTGTGTAAAATGTCAGTGTCTGCCATATTTTCCCCCATATGATATACTCATTACAGTATATTCATGGAGTTTATATTGATGCATGAGAGGATACTGTTCATAGTTATCTGATGTACTGACGAAATTGGCTGTTACTAAATAAAAAATGGATTGTCTTACCGACCTATTTCGGCTGGTACGGACAATCCATTCGTTAACATGTAGTACAGAATATTTCTGTAGTACTACAAATGCATATTTAGTTATACAGGATAATTCAAGGTAGTATCATCAATCTGATATAGAACCTGCTCCAAATAACGTTTTGCATAATACTTAGCAAGTTCCAGGTTCATATCGGAATAATTGCCGCAGTTCTCTGCTGTGGCCCCCGGAATATCTCCGTTAAAATCTCGGATAAACTCAAACATCTCAATCATCAGGGGCAGGATGTCCTTCGATTGGTAATCGCCGCCCAATAACAGGTAGAACCCGGTTCGACACCCCATAGGTCCGAAATATACGACTCTGTCTGCATAATCCTTACGATTTCTTAAGTAGGTGGCACCCAAGTGCTCCAGAGTATGAATCTCACCTGTTAACATGACCGGTTCGAAATTCGGTCTGGTTATTCTAAGATCAAAGGTAGTGATAGTCTCACTCCCGATTTTATCCTTCCTTGATACATATACGCCCGCGAGCAAACGCATATGATCTATGGTAAAGCTGGCAATCTGCTTCATATGGTACCTTACCTTTCTGATTTTGGTTTATGTTTATTATAACATGGTTGATCACATTTGTAGACATAAAATCTTAACAACGTAATGCAGTTAAGCGGGAGCGTCTCATCCATGGGAGCATTCTTCTCTGGTCTGGTTTTATAGCATGGAAGGCTGAACTGTAACGGAGATCTAATCTTTTTACTATTCATGGAAATGAATTGCTTGACGAATTTTGTCAAGGTTGTTATGATTAGGTAAATGATGAAAATGTATGAGGAAGATATGAGAATCGGTATCTGTGATGATGAAATTGTGATCCGAGAGGAGATGTCCCTATACTGTCTGAGGTATAAGGAGACCTGTCTGCTGGATTTTGAAGTTGTATGCTTTGCCTCCGGGGAAGAGCTGCTTTCCTATGAGAGAACCATTGATATTCTGTTCCTTGATGTGCAGATGAAGGGGAAGGATGGATTGGAGACTGCGAAGGAGCTTAGATTAAGGGGAGAAGAGCTGCTAATTATCTTCGTTACAGGACATGGGGACTTTATGCAGGACGGGTACAGAGTCAAGGCATTTAGGTACCTGCTAAAGCCTCTTAAGGAAGAGGATATGATTAAGGCATTTAAAGATGCACTTGACGAATTAACAGGGAGTTCCAGAATAGCTCTGCAGAAGAGCGGAACAACCAGATATATTAAGCCTAGGGATATTCTGTATATCGAGTATGCAGACCGGTGCTGCATCGTACGTACGAAAAAGGACTGTTATGAGAGCAGCCAGTCCATGAGTGCATGGGAGCAGATGCTACATACCGGTGATTTCTACCGTGTCCATAAAGCCTTTATCGTGAATATGGCATATGTTGAAGAGATAGGGAAGTACATACTGATGGAGAATGGGGAGCGGGTAGAGCTTGCGTTCCGGCAGACCTCTAAGTTTAAACAGGCCTGTAGGGAATACCGCAGAAGAAACGCCTGGTAAGAAGACAAAGCCTGCAGGATGGTAAAGCCTACATGACAGGGTAAAGCCTACATGACAGGGTAAAGCCTACAAGACAGGCTAAAGCCTATAAGACAGGCTAAAGCCTACAAAACAGGCTTGGGAGGTTCCATGTTAAGCTATTTGTCAGACATAGTTAAATACTATTCCATTGATGTAATCAAGCTGATTTTGGTATGTTGGGGAATTATGGGAATTCCATTTCATAAGAAGAAGCCGCTTTACATCATAACCATCGCAGGAATGGCAGCCGCCATTCTGCTACTTGGGATTCTCGATAAATCGCGGGAGCAGCAACCGTATTTTACTGCTCTTATGGTTCTGTTCACCATAAGTGCCATCTTCGAGGGTAAGATTCTGAAAAGGATCTTTACATCCCTTCTTGTATATATCAGTGTCCTTTTTCTGGATGCCTGCTTAAGCGGAGTGATCTCACTGATCTTTAATATCACCTTTGATGAGATTATGGAGAGCGAATGGATCGAGATGATTGCTAACAGTTTGAATGTCCTGACCTTTGGCATAATTACCCTGATCAAGAGACTCTATTTTAAGAAGAGTCATACCATTGCAATCTCCAAACGAATCTATGCAATGCTTTTTGCGGGAGCGGGAACCGGAATCATTCTTGTTGCAAGCCTTATGGCAATCGAAAACAGCGGGAACAAGGATAGAATTACCGGCCTGATGCTGGCGGTAACCATCATAGCCTGTATCACTTATTTCTCCATTTGCCTCTTCCTGGTATTCTTGAATGAATCCAGGAATAACTACAGGATGCTGTCACAGATCAACCAGACCATCATAGATGCCCAGCAAAATTATTATAACCTGGCCGGTGAGAAACAGAGGGAGATAAGAAGCATCCGACATGAGATGAAGAACCATCTGGCATGCCTGAAGGGGTTGTATCAGATAGGTAAGGAGAAGGAACTTGGAGAATACTTAAATCAGCTGGCTGAGGAGACGAACCAGGCCGGAGAGCTGCTAGATTGTGGGAATGATATCGTAAATGCGGTTATCAATGATGCTGTAAGTCGGTTCAGTTCAGAGGGTATCGTTGTCCGGACTGAAGGCCGATTCCCTTCCGATCTCTACATCGCTTCCACGGACCTGTGTGTTATCTTTGCCAATGCCGTTACAAATGCTGTGGAGGCTATCCGCAGACTTAAGAAACAGCCGGGCTCTAAGTATACTATAGATATAAAAATCAACAGCTTTAAAAATGATTTGTACATTGATATCCGCAACCCGATATCGGGAGGAATTGAGATACAGGAGGGAAGACCCGTAACGACGAAGCCGGATAGAACGCAGCATGGCTATGGAACGGAAAATATGAAGCAGAGGGTTGAGAAGTACCGTGGTACAATCAGCTTTGTAGAAGAGAATGGGATGTTTGTGGTTCATATCTTTATGAAGAACAGCTGATCCTATAGGAAGAGTTGCGTTCATACATAAAAATAATACGTTTCTGCCAGAACCTATTGAAAGAGCAGTATACCTATGCTATAAAAGGTATGGAAGCCGCTATATTTATGAGCGGGCTCCTGGTGGTGGGAGTATTCTTTCTAAGTGTATATTATGGGGAAATATATACGAATCATAGATGCCTGGTGGTATCCTTAGAGCCAGGCATTTATGGGATATGCAGATGTCAAATTATGGCTGAGAAGGTGATAATATATGAGGTTACTTCCGACATATCTGAGACTGATACTTCGCAGGAATGGTACGAAGAATTTATGCGCATCAGCTTTATTCTCATTATGTATTCTTTTGGTTACATTATTACCGGTGATTAGTAGAAGTATCAATATGCTTCCTTCCGGTGACTACCTTGATCATTATCTCAGCAGTTTCCAGATCATATTACTGGGTATCAGCTTTCTTGGACTTATCATCTTCCTATGGAGAAGCCTGGAGTCCGGAATATCCGAGTTTGGGATTATGATGTCTCTTGGGGCTACCAGAAAGGACATCAAACAAATGGTGCTGTTACAGACAGCAGCTTCCGGACTGATTACGCTGGCCTTCGGGTTACTGGCAGGAGGATTTCTTTCTTTGCTGCTACTGGACCTGATCATTATAAGTTCTAACTTTCAATTAATGATAGAGGTTGACACTATAGGTATTCTGGTACTGATTGCCGCAGTATTCGTCTCCATAGTTCTGATGGGAATCAAGTTCTATCAGAAAGTCATCGGGAAGACTTCTGCTGCATTACTATCGCAGGACATCTAGATTTGTTACTGATATAGGAAAGGAAAGTGAATGTCGATGTCGGATATCAGAATGGAAAATCTGACAAAGCAATATCAGGGGAATCATAAGAGGATCACTGCTCTGAGTAGCTGTAATTTAACGATTGATAGCGGAGAATGTGTCGTAATAACCGGATCCAAGGGTTCGGGAAAAAGCTCCCTGCTGCATCTGATCGGCGGTTATGACCGGCCTACGAAGGGGAGTGTGTTTCTGAATGGTATCGATTACTCCACTCTTTCTGACGACGAGCTGGCGCTGCTTCGAAGGCAGGAGGTCGGCTGCATCTTCCAGAATCAGGATATCCTGCCTGATCTGACTGTGGAGGAGAACCTATCCTTACCTTCCCTATACTGTCATGCGAAATACTCTGAATCCTATTATGAAGAGATTACGGAGCGTCTAAGCCTCACAGCTTCGTTAAGGCTTCTCGGAAAATATCTTCCTGAAAGCCAAAGACGCCTCGCTGCTATAGCACGTACACTCCTTTATAAGCCGAAGCTGCTTCTGGCAGATGATCCGACCAGGGGATTAAGTGATTACTCGATAAGGGAAATGATTGATCTATTCATGGATCAATCCTATCGTAACAAGACAACTCTGATTATTGTATCAAATAATCATGATGTTATAAATTATGCGGAACGTGTCATAAGGCTATGTGACGGAGTAATAGCTGAAGACCGGCGCTATAAATAAGGTTGACAATTCGGGTAGAATTGGGCATGATATATCTGGGAAGCATCCTGAGAAGGACTTAGCTTACCGGATATTTTTTGCACATTTTAGCTAATAATCATAAGAAAAGGATAAGGAAGAATGATTGACAGTATTATATTTGATATGGACGGAACTCTGTGGGACTCCACTCCCGAGGTAGCGATTGCGTATAATAAAGTGGTTAAGGAGCGGTATCCGGAAATCACGGAAACGGTAACAGTTGAGAAACTAAAAGGGTTATTCGGTCTTCCGCTGGATGTCATCGGTGTGAAGCTGTTCCAGAGTATACCGGAGGATATGGCCAGAAAGGCAATTGTGGAGTGCTGCGATTATGAGGAGATCTATCTGGCAGAACACGGAGCTCATCTGTATGAAGGACTTGAGGAGACTCTGAAGGAATTATCTAAGAATTACAAGCTTTATATCGTAAGTAACTGCCAGGACGGATATATCCAATGTTTTTTCAAGGCATATCCCCATCTGGAACAATATTTCCTGGACTTTGAATGTCATGGAAGCACCGGCTTGCTGAAAGCAGATAATATCAGACTGATTACAGACAGGCATAGCCTTAAGAATCCCGTCTATGTCGGGGATACCTGGGGGGATGCCAATGCATCAAAGGAAGCAGGAGTTCCCTTCGTCTATGCACGTTATGGCTTCGGTGAGGTGAAGGAGTATGATTACGTGATCGATTCCTTTGGTGAGCTGACCAAAAAGTTCGTATAAAATTACGGGATGCATTGACATTTCCCTGTTTAGTCTATATATTGTAAGAAATGGATGATATTTGATACGATATTACTACAAAATGAAGAATGGGTGAGACATTATGTTAGATGGAAAGAAATCTTTATTCAGCGGCATGCAGGCTACAGGAACCCTTCATCTGGGGAATTATCTGGGAGCCCTGAAAAATTGGGTCGAATTATATGATGAATATGAATGTTTTTATTGCGTTGTTGATATGCATTCTATAACAATAAGGCAGAACCCCGCCGAGCTCCGTAAGAAGGCCAGGGATCTTCTGACGCTTTACATTGCAGCCGGACTTAATCCGGAGAAGAACTGCATCTATTATCAGTCCCATGTATCTGCCCATGCAGAGCTCAGCTGGATATTAAACTGCTTTACCTATATGGGCGAGCTGAACCGTATGACCCAGTTCAAGGATAAGGCCGCGAAGCATGCGGATAATATCAATTCCGGCCTATATACCTATCCCGTTCTGATGGCAGCAGATATCCTTCTGTTCCAATCAGATGTGGTACCGGTTGGTTCGGATCAGAAACAGCACTTAGAGATTACCAGGGATATCGCAGAGCGCTTCAACTCCATCTACGGTGATGTATTTACGATTCCGGAGCCCTATATCGGTAAGGTGGGAGCCAGAATCATGAGTCTGCAGGAACCGGATAAGAAGATGTCCAAGTCGGATGAGAATGTGAATGCAAGCATCTATCTGATGGACGATCCGGATACGATTATCCGTAAGTTCAAAAGAGCTGTTACCGATTCTGACACCGAGATCCGTTATGCTGAGGAGAAGCCGGGAATCAGCAACCTGATGGATATTTACGGGGTTGCCACCGGCAAGACCACTGCTGAGATTGAGAAGGAATTTACGAATGTAGGCTACGGTGACTTCAAGCTGGCAGTCGGAGAAGCGGTGGTCAGCATGCTGAAACCGATTCAGGACAGATTTGCCGAGCTTAGCAAGGATAAGGCATATATTGACAGCATTATTAAGAAGAATGCGGAGAAAGCCGAGTACTATGCGAATAAGACCCTGCGTAAGGTTCAGAAGAAGATCGGGTTCCCCGAAAAAATAAGATAACCAACAAGGTGGCTGGGGTTCCCGCCACCTTTTTCATGAAGAAGGACTAGAGTTGCGGAGGAAGTAGTTATGAAGATTGTTTTCTTAGAAACAGATACTCTGGGGAAGGATGTGGATCTGACACCCTTCGATTCTCTGGGTGAGATTATCAAGTACCCCTGTTCCGATCCGGAGGAGGATGCACAGAGGATCGGAAATGCCGATGTAATTATCGTAAATAAGGTGCCGATGAATGAGAATAACTTAGGGAAGGCGGATCAGCTTAAGCTGATCTGTATCACCGGAACCGGTACGAATATCGTGGACTTTCCTTATACGAACAGCAGAGGGATAACTGTAGCCAACGTGAAAGGGTACTCCACGCAGTCCGTTGTACAGCATACCTTTGCATTATTCTTTTATGTCTATGAGAAGCTGAGCTATTATGATCATTTTGTAAAATCCGGGGAATATATCCGCTCCGATATCTTCAGCCATTTTAATATCAAATTCCATGAGCTTGCCGGGAAGACCTGGGGCATCATCGGACTCGGAGAGATCGGCAGGGGAGTCGCAGAGTTGGCAAAGCTCTTCGGCTGTAAGGTGATTTATTATTCCACCTCCGGGAAGAACTCCAATCAGGCTTATGAAAGGGTAGAACTGGATACCTTGCTTAAGGAGTCGGATGTGATATCGATTCATGCTCCACTTAATGCGGCAACCAGGGATCTGATCGGTGAAGAGGAACTGCGAAGCATGAAGAAGACAGCGGTCCTGTTAAATCTCGGAAGGGGACCGATCATCAATGAACACGCACTTGCGAAAGCCCTGAAGGAGGATTGGATCGCTGCTGCAGGTTTGGATGTGCTGACAGTGGAGCCGATGGTAGCAAGCAATCCGTTGATAGAGATACAGGACAGCACGAAGCTGATCATCACACCTCATATCGCCTGGGCTACTGTCGAGGCGAGACAGAGGGTTACGGATGAGGTGTATCAGAACATTGTTGCCTTCTATCAGGGGAAAGAAAGAAATGTAGTCAGAAGCTAGCTTAATGGTCGAAGTTCCATGGAACAAATGCTGTGCGACTGTTATAGATAAATTTGGAGTGTGTTGGTGGATCGCAATATAATCTATCAGAACTTATAGTAAAAGAGCTGGAATATGAATTACCTTCTATCCTATATGTAATACTTCGGTATTACTAAGGATTGAAGAAGGTTCATTACTCCAGCTCATTTTTTCTTTTATGTCACGGATTCGGCAGCGCTTTATTCGCTCTTGACCTCATTCCATTTATCGATATACATGGACTCCACCTCCTCGCCCAAATACCGGAAGGTGTTGCAGCGGTCCAGTACGGACTGATCGGGGAAGGCCACCGGACTGTTTTTGATATCCTCATCGGTAATCATTTCCCGGGCAGCGGCATTCGGTGTGGAGTAAGTAATGTATTCGAAATTCTTAAGTGCGATATCGGCATCGCACATAAAGTTGATGAAGGCTTCCGCATTTTCCTTATTCCTGCAGTTCTTTGGGATAACCCAGCCATCGATCCATACATTGGAGCCTTCTTTCGGAACGACATAGGTAAGATCCGGGTTTTCCCTGGCTGTATAGATCGCCTCACCGGAGTAGATGACACCGAGGGCTGCGTCCCCACCGATCATCTTATCCCTGACCTGATCTACCACGTAAGCCTGAACCAGTGGATACTGCTTCTGCAGAAGGGCTTTCGCCTCCTCCAATTCGGCCTCATTCGTTGTATTCATATCATAGCCTAGGTATGCTAGTGCGATTCCGAAGGCATCTCTTACACTGTCAATCATCAGAAGGTTACCGGAATACTTCTCATCAAAGAGAGCACCCCAGCTGTCAATCGGTTCTTCGACCATGGTTTTGTTATAGAGGATCCCCAAAGTGCCCCAACAGTAAGGTACGCTGTATTTATTACCGGGATCGAATTCCTCGGCACTCTTAAGGTAAGCCGGATCGATATTCTTGATATTCGGGACATTCTCAAAATTAATCTCAGCGAGAAGGTCCTCCTCTATCATTTTCTGTATCATGTAATCGGAAGGACACACTACGTCATAGCGGACAGCATTGTTCTTGATCTTCGGATACATGTCTTCATTCATCTCAAATTCTTCGTAAACAACTTCAATGCCCGTCTCCTTCTCGAAGAGGTCGAGCACCTCCTCATCTATGTATTCGCCCCAATTATAGACGTATACCTTTTCCCCGTCGTCTTTGGAACAGCCTGAGAGTAGTACGGCACTGAGCAGTGCAATTGTTAGTACTGTTAGTATTTTCTTCATAATATTTCTTCCGATAAAACGGAAGATTCCACCTCCTTATGTGCGGAAGATAGTTCTTCCATAATTATATATCTTGTCAGAAGAAGATCAGCAGTCAGCCACTTACTTTCTGGAATAGAGGAGGGCAACTCTTAATTCTTCTGAGAAAGATCATTCTTTATTGCAGAACCGTGCTTGTCTCATACCTTACGGATCGGTGCCTTCTTATCTGAGTTCCTTCGGTTGATGAAGATAAGAAGGAGTAATACCGTCACGAACATCAGAGTTGAGAGAGCATAGATTTCCGGCTTGATCCCCTTCCTTACCTCCGTATAAATCTTCGTGGACAGGGTGTTAATTTCCGGTCCCTTCGTAAAATGCGTGATAACGAAATCATCCAGGGACATCGTAAAGGCTAAGAAGAATCCTGACAATACTCCGGGGAAGATATCCGGCAGGATGACCTTCACGAAGGCATATACCGGTGAAGCTCCCAAATCCAGTGCAGCCTCGAACGTATTCGGATTCAGCTGCTTAAGCTTTGGCATGACGCTCAGGATGACATAGGGCAGATTAAATGTAATATGTGCCATCAGAACACTGGTAAAGCCTAAGGTGTATTTTAACGCTACGAAGATCAGCATCAGGGAGATACCGGTGACGATATCGGCATTCAGCATAGGGATATTGGTGATACCCATCAGGATGGTCCGAGGTGTCTTCTTCATACTGTTGATTGCGAGAGAAGCCGCTGTACCCAGCAGAGTGGCAATCAAGGCCGAGAGGAAGGCAATAATCAGTGTGGTGTATAAAGCATTCATGATGCTCTCGTTGTGAAATAGCTCCCGGTACCAGTGAAAGGTAAAGCCACCCCATTTTGATCTGGACTTTGAACTGTTGAAGGATAGCAGGATCAGGATCAGGATCGGAGCATACAAAAACAAAATGATCAATGCAACGTAGGAGCGTTCCAGGAATTTTCTTACCATAGATTTCCCTCGCTTTCCTTATCGTATTTTGACAGGACTGCCATGCTGAGCAGAATAAATAACATTAATACCAGAGAAAGTCCGGACCCTGTGTGCCAATTCCCGCGGCGGAACTGCTGCTCAATGACATTTCCGATCAGTACAATCT
>JAEZJW010000091.1 GCA_023415595.1 Bacillota bacterium | reverse complement strand
AGGTAACGCAGAGCCTTCGCATCATCCCCCTGCTTCATATAACAGTAGGCCACCTGATTATACACCGAAGTTTCTGTCACATCACCCTTCTCAATATATTTTTCATAATAATAGATTGCGGTTGCGTAATCCTTCTGTTTCGCATAGATCTCACCTATATAAAAATGTGCCTCCGGAAAGCCCTGGGCAAAACCCTCGGAAAGCTCCGATAAAGCCACTTCATAATCTCCCTGATAATAGCGGATCTGTGCCTGGTGATAGCGGTCCTCCTTGGAGTCTGCTTCTATCTCTGCGGCCTGGCTAAGAACGGCTGCTGCCCCTGCTTCGTCCTTCCTCTCGAGCATAAGATCATACTTACCGAAGTAGTAATCATAGTGATCCGGCTCCAGCCTGATAGCTTCCTCATAATCTGCCAGACTCTTATCATATTCCCCGATTCTCATATAGGTATAAGCACGCTTGCTTAGAGCTTCCGCCTCTTTGTTACTAAGCTCAATAATTCGGGTATACGAATCCCTTGCATTCTCGTATTCACCGATTATGATATGTGCATTTCCCTTATAATACAATATATCCATATCAAGTTCCGATAATGCACCGACTGCTAAAGCTTGATCAAATTGACTGATTGCTTCCTGATACCTCTGCATATTGTAATATGCGATACCCTTGCCTCTCAGTGCTCTCTTATTATTCTCCCTGACCATAAGGATATTCTTATCCATATAGACGCGGTCAAACTGCTTGATGGCTTCGTCATAACGTTCCAGAGACACTAAGGCCATTCCGTAATCGATATAATAATCGGCACGGTTCGGATTCTTTCCGATCGCCTTGGCAAAATAGGACGCTGACTCTTCATAATTACCACTGACAAAGCATTTCTTGCCGCTGCGGTAATATCCCCCTGCCGTGCTGCAGCCGGATAGCAGGAAAATCATTATAAATAACAGCTCGATTATCAGAAGCTTCTTCTTCATTGCCACCCTCCGTGGTTTTATCTTATGAATGTGGACATGGACTCCGGAAATCCTATGTATTCTCAATAATCACTATATCTTGTTGTCTGATTATCATTATACAACATCATCCATGAAATGGCAACAAACTCCTAATAAACTCTAGCACAAATCCGGGGAAAAACGCTGCACAAAAGTAAGGGCTGTTACCTGCACAGCCCTTTGGGAAGAAACATTTACCTATAATTATTTCTCATATATCAGATTTTCAGAGAAGAAGGGTACAAAATAATCCTTCTCATAGCCTGTCGGGAAGGTATGGCCAATCTTCAGTTCCGTCAGGGTATGGTCGATGCCCTTTTCGGTCATCAGCGCGGAAAGGTCGGTACAGCCTTCAGGGATCCATTTATAATAATCCGTGGTTCCGCTGATCACCTGGATCGCCTTCAGAGGCTGGTTCTTGGCCAGATAGGCATCCAGCTTCTCGTTCCAGTCACCAAAGCCGGTTTCCCATTTTGCAATAATCTCCTCATCCTCCGGGGTTCCATCCATCGCAGGTATATCGCACATATTTTCCTTGGTCTCATTCGGTGCAAAGGTCTGGCCGTAGCAGGTCAGGAAGGTATCGTCCCCCCTCCAGGAATCCATTGCAATCTGCAGGGAGCCTTCCTTCAGCACGCCTGGACAGAGAGCAAGGACGGAGGAAAATACATCCGGATGGCGAGTGGCAAGGTTAAGGCTTGCATAGCCGCCCATGGAATATCCCGCTATTCCTCTCGATTCTGCCTTAGCGATGGTATGGTAGGTTTCATCAATATAGGGGATAATCTCATTAATAACATAGTCCTCCCACATTCCCGTCACCGGGGAATTCATCCAGAAGGAGCCCTGGGAGGTGTCTGCTCTGCTGCCATCCACTTCCACAACGATGAATTCCTGGTTACCTGCCTCCGTCATGAACTGATTAAAAAAGAACTGACGGGCAACTATAAAATTCATATAATCTCCAAAACCATGGAAAAAGTATACCGTCGGATATCTTTTCTGAGAGGAATAATAGCTGGGAGGAAGATAGATCTTAACCTGCTTCGTCGGACTGCTTCCGTCCTTTGCAGATGCCAGTGCCGTAGAGGTAAAGGTTTCTTCAATAAAATGATCCCCTTCTGCAATGGTTTCGGTACTTTCTTCCTTTGACACTGCCTCTTCTGCAGCAGCATCTGTCCCGGTCTCTGCCGTAGCTGCCCCTGCAGGACTCGCCGTCTGTTCCTCAGCTAAAACGTCCTCCGTTGTTCCCTCGGATGCCGTTGCCGCAGCCTTTTGATCCTTATCTTCAGACATTGCCGTATCCTCCTTCTTGCATGCTGTTAATGCGGTTAATATCGTCAGACAGCATAATATAAATAATATTTTCTTCATCATTACATCCCCACTTTTTGTTTTACTTCTTACTGGGCTTATTATATAATTAGGGAAATAAATAAAATTAACATTTCTTGCTATTTCGATAGGAACGATTATAGGAAAAATAAGAATAATTACAGCCAGCTTTACCGTTGCTGCAGATCATTTATTACGAAGGAGTTACCCGGAAAGGTTCGCCATGAATGTAAATCAGGTATCCCTAATAGAATCTACGATTGACATGATTGAGGAGAATATGCTTCATCCTCTTAATCTTGACGAGCTGTCAAGGCAGATAGGCATATCGAAGTATCACCTGGAGCGGCTTTTTAAATCACTTTGCAGCAAACCTCTGATTTCCTATATCCGGGGTCGCCGACTAAGCTTAAGCCTTCATGATCTGATCCATTCCAGGATGAACATCATTGATATTGCAATGAAGTATCAGTTTGAATATGAGCAATCCTATATACGGGCGTTTCAGAACCAGTTCGGGATCACACCGGCAAGATACAGAAGATCAAGAACGGAGCTGCCGATTGAACAGAAGCTGGATACCAAAACCCTGACTGCAATAGATCAGGGCTTTGTCATACAGCCTAGGATGGTAATGAAACCTCATTTCTATATTCAAGGTATTAAAGAAGAAATCTTCCATGATGAAAACCTGGCGAAAGCTACGACAAATAAGGTGGCGGAGCTTTTCCGCGATCAGTTTCTCGTCCAGGTTCCAGGCCGCATCCATGAGGACATTTACCTCGCCGTCATCAAGTACCTTCCTAACCCCATGATCAGCAACGACTATATCCCCTGTGTGGAAACCGTGGTCCTGAATAAGCCGGAAGCCCCTTTTGTTGCAATGGAGCTGCCGGCACAGGAATATGCAGTATTCCGCTATGTCGGTCTTCACGCTCCAACACAGTTAGATTACAGAACCCTAAAGGAGCTTTATGACTATACGGATTATTGGTTGAAGAATTCAAAGCATATACAGTGTCAGCCCTATCATTTTGAACGTATGGATCTGTCCATCTGCAGCGATTCCTATTGTGAGATGGATATCTATATCCCGATCTGCACCTGAGTGACAGCGTGATAAGGGTAGCGTGACAAGGGGACGGGGTTACTGACACCAAGTCTATATTATGGTGTCAGTTACCCCGTCCTCTTGTCACCACCCTTGTCACAATCATGACCACCGGCTTAGCCGGTGGTTTGTCTATCCCCCTATAAGGGGGTATTACCTGCCTGCGCCTGGAAGGCGCTCTGAAGGTTCTGCCAGCTGCACTTCATTCTCGGGCTAGCCCTAAAGG
>JAEZJW010000175.1 GCA_023415595.1 Bacillota bacterium | reverse complement strand
CATGCCGGAGGTAAATTCGGCAATTCTGTATATAAGGTAGCCGGCGGACTTCACGGAGTCGGCGCATCAGTCGTAAACGCCCTGTCGAAGCGAATGATTGTTGAAGTAAAAAGAGACGGTAAAATCTACCGTGATGAATATATGAACGGCGGTCATCCGGTCACGGAGCTGGCAGACGGCCTTCTTCCCGTTGTAGGAAAATGCAATAAATCGGATACCGGAACCAGGGTAATCTTCTATCCTGACGATACCATCTTTGAAACGGTGGAATTCAAAGCAGAGATGATTCAGAAGAAGCTGAAGGAAATTGCTTTTCTGAATAAGAACCTCCTGATTAATTTCATCGATCAGGTTGCCGGAACCACTAAGACCTATCAGGAGGCAGAGGGCATCAAGAGCTTCATCTCCTACCTGACTCGTGAAATGACGGCACTCCATGAGGAGCCTGTCTATCTGGAAGGAAAAAGCGGTGAGATCGAGGTTGAGATCTCCTTCCAATATACGGACAGCTATACAGAGCAGATTAATGCCTACTGTAACCGCATCAATGTCGTTGACGGGGGAACCCTGGTTACCGGCTTTAAATCCGGTTTGACCCGTGTCATGAACCAGTATGCCAGAGAGCTGGGAATCTTAAAGGATAAGGATGAGAATTTTGACGGTAAGGATATTCGGAACGGCCTGGTCGCCATCATCTCCATCAAACACCCGGACCCTCAGTTTGAAGGCCAGACCAAGACGAAGCTGGGTAATACCGATGCTAAGAGTGCAGTGGATGATGTCTTCACTACGGAAGCCCAGCGTTGGTTCGATAAGCATGTTGAGGTATTAAAGGGTATTCTGGACAATTCCCTGAAATCCTTCAATGCCAGACGCGCCAGTGATAAGGCCAGAACTGCTGTTATGAAGCAGTTAAGCGATGTGGATACCAGAAGTAAGTTAGCCTCCTGCTCCTCTAAGAAGGCGGAGGAATGTGAGCTCTACATCGTAGAGGGTGATTCTGCGGGCGGTACCGTTAAGACTGCCAGAAACCGAAGGACTCAGGCTGTTCTTCCCTTACGCGGTAAGATAATAAATGTGGAGAAGGCTTCCTTAGAGAAAATCCTTCTTAATAATGAAATCAAAGCCATGATTGCCACCTTCGGTTGTGGAATCGGGGATGAATTTGATATCAGCAAGCTGCATTACGATAAAATCATTATCCTGACCGATGCCGACGTGGACGGTTCCCATATCAGTACCCTCCTGCTGACCTTCTTCTATCGTTTCATGCCGGAGCTGATCCTCGAGGGCAAGGTTTACAGAGGATTGCCGCCGCTCTATAAGGTTGACTACGAGACCAGTGAGAAGAGCAAGAAGGTTAAGAAATCCGAGTATCTCTTCAATGATTTTGAGCTGGAGAAATTCCGTAAGAAAGCAGAGAATAAGATCCTCAGCCTTCAGCGGTACAAAGGTCTTGGTGAGATGGATGCCCATCAGCTGTGGGAAACAACCTTGAATCCGGAGACCCGGATCCTGGCACAGATCTCCGTCAGTGATACCGTAGAAGCTGATGAGGTAACCAATTTGCTGATGAGCAGCAATGTCCCGCCCAGGCGTACCTTCATTATGGAAGAAGCAAAATACGCAAAGCTTGATATATAAAGTCTGAATTGTTAAAAAGCAATTCGCACTCAGAAGTTTGTGCCTGTGCTAGTCCCTCAGAGGGTGACTTTAACTTCCGGCACAAACTAATTCAAAGGGAAGGTATGGTAGGTTAGTGTGAAAACCAATACAGAACAACTGATTCAACTGGATTTTTCTGAAGAAATGAAGAACAGCTTCCGGGATTATGCAATGAGCGTCATCTTAGCCAGAGCATTGCCCGATGTACGGGACGGTCTGAAGCCGGTACAGAGGAGAATTCTCTATTCCATGGTCGAATTGGGTCTGGATCCTGCTAAGCCCCATAGAAAGAGCGCCCGTATCGTTGGTGATACCATGGGTAAATATCACCCTCACGGTGACAGCTCCATCTATGAGGCTCTGGTACATATGACAGAGGATTACTCCCTGATGGTACCCTTGGTTGACGGTCATGGCAATTTCGGTTCCATAGATGGTGACGGAGCAGCGGCGATGCGTTATACGGAAGCCAGGTTATCTCCCGGCTCCATGGCATTACTCGATCATCTGGAGAAGGGACTGGTGGAATTCGTCCCGAACTTCGATGACAGCGAGAAGGAGCCGACTGTTCTCCCTGCTATGATTCCAAATCTTCTGATTAATGGTACCACAGGTATTGCGGTAGGTATGGCAACCAATATCCCTCCCCATAATCCGGACGAAGTCATAGACGGTGTCATTGCTTATATGGATAATCCATTTATTACGGTTAGAAGACTGATGGAATATATTCCTGCCCCCGATTTTCCGACCGGAGGCACGATCATCAACCAGGATGATATGGTGATGATCTATGAAACCGGTGAGGGTAAGGTCAGGCTTCGTTCTAATGTAGCGATAGAAAACGGAGATAATGGGCGAAAGAATATCATTATAACGGAGATTCCCTATACTGTAGCCGGAAATAAGACCAAGCTTGTGGAGAGCCTTGCTTCCCTTATGAAGGACAAGGTATTTGATGAGATCTATGATATCCGCGACGAGTCCTCCAAGGAAGGTATCCGGATCGTAATCGAGGTCAAGAAGGACAGGGATATAGAGAATCTGCTGAACGGTTTGTATAAGAAGACCGTGATGGAGGATACCTATTCCGTGAACCTCCTGGCGGTTAGGGATCAGCAGCCGATTGTATTCAACCTGAAATCCATGATACAGGAATTCGTTGACTTCCAGGTTGAGCTGTATACGAAGGAGTATAACTTCCTATTGGATAAGGCTCTGAAGCGTCTGGAGATCGTGGGTGGATTGATTAAGGCAACCGATGTGATCGACCTGATCATAGAAATCCTAAGAGGAAGCTCCTCCATCAAACAGGCGAAGGCATGTCTGACAGATGGTAATACAGAGGATATCCGTTTCAAATCCGAGCAGTCGAAGAAGGAAGCGGCCACCTTGAATTTCACCGAGAGGCAGGCAGATGCCATCCTCTCCATGCAGCTCAGCAAATTAATCGGTCTTGAGATTCTGAAGCTTCATGAGGAGAATACGGATCTGATCTCTTCGATTGATGAATATAGGAAGATACTCGGAGACACCAGAGAATTATATAAGGTAATCAAGGGCCGTCTACGGGATTATAAGAAGCTTTTCCACAGGGAAAGGAGAACCAGGCTGATGAACGCTGTCAGTTCGGATTATGTGGAGGAGGTTAAGATTGAAGATATCTATATTCTGATTGACCGCTTCGGTTATACGAAGTCCGTGGATGTGACCAGTTATACCAGGGCCTCCGAGGATAACCTGAAGGAATTCGTCCATATCATTCAGATGAAGAACACGGACAAGCTCTGCTGCTTTACTGCAGAAGGTAATATGTATCAGGTGAAGGCGGAAAGCATCCCGAAATGCAAGCTGAAGGATAAGGGTGCTCTAATCCATACACTATGCAAGCTGGATAAGGAAAATGTTATACTCTATACCTCCTTTGAACAGCTCTTTGAGGCCCAGCTCCTCTTTACCACGAAGAAGGGCTTCATCAAACAGGTCTCCGGAGCCGAATTCGAAACAAACCGTTCTGTCATCAATGCCACTAAGCTTGAGGATGGGGATACGGTAATCGGCATAACCCTGATGTCAGCCCATGAGGTACTGGCAGGGAACCTGAAGGTAATTATCCTGACCGAAAAGGGTCTCTCCCTCGGCTTCCCCTTATCGGAGGTTTCTGAGCTGAAGAAGACAAGCCGTGGTGTGAAGGCAATCACGCTGGACAAGAACGACAGTATCTGCTTCGCCACAGCCTTAGGACCCAATGCCGATACCTTTGTTTATAACGATAAAACCCTAAGTGCGAAAAAGGTCCGTAACCGGAAGCGCGGAGATAAAGGCCAGAAGGCTCAGCTATAATTAATTTAATAGATATAAAAAAGCCCTATCTCAATTGTCAGTTGTTAGATAGGGCTTTTCTGGGGTAATAAAAAGCAAGTTTAAATTATTTTGCGTTCGAGTAATCCAGCCGAAAGCTTGATACTTTCCTTTGTTTTAGTGAAATCATATTTTAAGAAAGAAGGCTGTTCCTCGTTCGTTCTGCCGATATTTATGATATCCATCTGTTGGAAGAGTGCTTCCAGATGGTCTGAAAATCGATATAAGTAGCGGATATACTGATCTAATAATTCGTTGAATTCATTCTCCTGCTCATTTAAAAGGGAGGTCTCCAGCTGATAGGACAGTTCCGCAATACCGATGGCTCCGACATTACTCATCATCCGCTGCAGTGTCTGAGTTACCGTCCTTAACCCTGTAAACTCTCCGGTTCGGTACATGGACTCCAGAATGGGCAGTTTGGCCTTGATACTTTTAAGTATAGAGAGTAACGCTTGTATGTAGTTGTCCATATTCCCCAGGAAATAACGGTATCCGACATTGAATTCTATCTCAGGAATACAATCAAATACCTCCCTGGTAATATTTTCTCCCATAAAGTACCTCCGAAATGATCTTTCCCCGGCTATAAAATACCATATATTGTAACATCACAGGTAAATGATACCATGATATTGTGGAAATGTAAACAAAAAATTTGAATTTTTATAAGTAGGAATTATTTCCTATTTTTCGACATGTTTTTTATTAAATAAGCAAAGTCGAGGGCTTGTCATTTAAAATGAAATGTTGTATGATAAAACATACATTTTAATCGGAACTTAAAGAAAGCTTATCTGCACGTATCATACGTATTAGGAGGTTACAAATTGGAAAAAGAAATAGTTATTGTACTTGACTTCGGTGGACAGTATAACCAGCTGATTGCCAGACGTGTCAGGGAATGTAATGTT
>JAEZJW010000130.1 GCA_023415595.1 Bacillota bacterium | reverse complement strand
GGTTAATACCGGTTACCGTGTACAGTTCAACAATGCAATCGGACCGTACAAGGGCGGCTTACGTCTTCATCCTTCCGTTAATATCGGTATCATAAAATTCTTAGGCTTTGAGCAGATCTTCAAGAATTCCCTGACCGGTCTTCCGATCGGCGGCGGCAAGGGCGGTTCCGACTTCGATCCTAAGGGCAAGTCAGACCGTGAAGTATTAGCTTTCTGCACAAGCTTCATCACAGAGCTATACAAATATATCGGAGCTGATGTAGACGTTCCGGCTGGTGATATCGGTACCGGCGGAAGAGAAATCGGCTATATGTACGGCCAGTTCAAGAAAATCAAAGGAACCTATGAGGGCGTACTGACCGGTAAAGGTTTAACCTACGGCGGATCCCTTGCAAGAACCGAGGCTACCGGCTATGGCTTATTATATCTCGTTGAAGAGATGTTAAAGTGCAATGGCAAGGACATCAAGGGCAAGATCGCTACAGTATCCGGTTCCGGTAACGTAGCAATCTATGCGATCCAGAAGGCTCACCAGTTAGGCGCTAAGGCTGTGACCTGCAGCGATTCCAACGGTTGGGTTTATGATCCGGACGGCATCGATGTTGCAGCTTTACAGGAGATTAAGGAAGTGAAGCGTGCAAGACTGACCGAGTACAAGAAATACAGACCTAACTCCGAGTACCATGAGGGTAGGGGTGTATGGACAGTGAAGTGTGATATCGCTCTTCCTTGCGCAACACAGAACGAGCTTCTGATTGAGGATGCTAAGACTCTGGTTGCTAACGGCTGCTTCGCAGTAGCAGAAGGTGCTAATATGCCTACCACTCTGGAAGCTACTGAGTACTTAATTAAGAACGGCGTATTCTTTGCACCCGGTAAGGCTGCTAACGCCGGCGGTGTTGCTACATCAGCACTTGAGATGACACAGAACAGCGAGAGACTGAGCTGGACCTTTGAAGAAGTAGATGCTAAGCTGAAGCAGATCATGGTTAACATCTTCCACAACATGGATGATGCTGCGAAGAGATACAATGCAGCAGGCAACTATGTGATTGGTGCTAATATTGCAGGCTTTGAGAAGGTCGCTACTGCTATGCTGGCTCAGGGCATCTGGTAAAATATAAATACTGACATATGATCTAGGGGGACTGTCGTTTATCTTTGCGGCAGTCCTTTTTTGATGCCCTGAATTAATCATCTGTGATACCTTCTTCTTTTGATTTCTCCATATTATCTTCACAACAGAATGATAGACTTTAGTATGAATGAGACAGAAATAAAAGAGTATTATGAATGAGAAAGAGGAGGAACCCAATGTCGATAATCAAGAAGACAATCCTGATTGAGGGAATGACCTGCGTAAGCTGTGAGAACAGAATTCAACATAAGCTTTCAACAACACCGGGGATTGAGACAGCTGAGGTAAGTTATACGAATGGACTGGCCATCGTTACCTTTCAGCCTGAGACGATTACTTTGGAACAGATTGAACAGATCATTGAAGCTTTGGATTACAAAATCAAGAGACTGCAGCAGGAAATAAAAAGCAATAAGTTTGATCTCACAAACCTGATAGGAATCGCTGTCATCATCTTTGCCATCTATATGCTAGCGAACAGATTTGGCTTATTTAATATCTTTTATAACTTTCCGCTCGCGAAAGAGGGGATGGGCTATGGAATGCTGTTCATCATCGGCATCCTGACCTCTGTCCACTGCGTTGCGATGTGCGGTGGTATCTGTCTTTCCCAATGTGTGCCGAAGCAGGAGGTTGAAGCCGGTGCGAGTAAAATCGCTGCACTAAGGCCCAGTGTTCTGTACAACCTTGGACGTGTGATTTCCTACACCGTAATCGGTGGAATCGTTGGCGCACTTGGTTCAGTCGTAAGTCTGTCCGGAAGCTTAAAGGGAATTCTGCAGATTATTGCCGGAGTCTTTATGGTGATCATGGGACTGAATATGCTGAATGTTTTCCCGGCACTAAAGAAACTAAATCCCAGAATGCCGAAGATATTTGCGAGAAAAATCTATGCGCAGAAGAAGAGCAACAGTCCGTTATATGTCGGAATCCTAAACGGCCTGATGCCCTGTGGTCCCCTACAGGCAATGCAGATTTATGCGCTGTCCACCGGCAGTCCGATCCAGGGAGCATTATCCATGTTCCTGTTCAGTATCGGAACAGTACCTCTGATGCTTACCTTCGGTGCACTCAGCTCCTTATTAAGCAGGAAATTCACGCATAAAATGATGACTGCCGGAGCTGTGCTCGTACTGATCATGGGTGTATTCATGTTTAATAATGGTGCCAGCTTATCCGGGATCAGTTTAAACTCCATGATGGGTACCGTGGGAACTGCGAAGGGTTCACAAAACAGTAATGTAGCTGTGATAGAGGACGGAGTTCAGACAGTTACCACCACCCTGGATTCCGGGCGCTACCAGCCAATCACCGTTCAGAAGGGCATTCCGGTCAGATGGACGATTCAAGCGGATAAAGGTAATATCAACGGATGTAACAATAGCATGATTATCCGTAAATTCGGAATTCAATATGATTTTGCGCCCGGCGATAATGTCATTGAATTTACACCGACGGAAAGCGGAACTGTCCCCTATAGCTGTTGGATGGGTATGATCCGGAGCAAGATTACAGTTGTTGACGATCTTGGTTCAGTGGCATCCACCGATGCTTCTGCCGGTGAGAGCACTGATGCATCTGAATACACGGATAGCGCTAACGGACTGGATGGAGTGGATCAGATTGTGAATTACACCATTCCTACAGACTCAATCGCAGTTGCTGAGGTTAAGGGCGAGGAACAGGAGGTTAAGATATCGGTTGCAGGTAACAGGTTCACCCCTGCCGTAATCGTAGTGCAGCGCGGGCTGGAGACTAGCTGGACCATCAGTGCTGAGGTCCTGGATGAAAGCAATGAGACTCTGCTGTTCCCCTATTACAACGCTTACTTTCCGATGGAAGAGGGAGATAATACGGTTTACCTGATTCCGGATGAGGATTTCGATTTCTCCTCCTCAGACTATAGTTACTTTGGCTATGTTAAAGTTGTTGATGATATAAATAAAATTGATCTTGAAGAAATTAAGAAGGAAGTTGCTGCCTATGTTCCGACAATTCAGGAATTTAGCGGAGCCGGCAGTGGAGGAGCCTCCTGCCATTAAAAATTTTAAAAATCCTATTGACATAACAGACATCATAAATTATGATATTTACATCAGGGATACCCCACGGGGGTATAGGGGTGTAAAGAAAGAATAAGGAGAGATAATATTATGAATAACAAAAACTCAAAGAAACTTATGATTACAGCAGCAACACTCCTGATCCTTGTAGCAGCAGTATATTTTGTATTTCCTAAGAATGCGGGAAGCAGTAATACAGGTAAGCCGAATGAAATCAAGACGGTTAAGGATGCCGATATCGTAATTCCGGTCAGCAGCGTGACGGAGCAGGCTGCCTTTTACCCGGCAGAGATGAATGGAACAAAGCTTGAGGTCATCGCTGTGAAAGCACCGGACGGAACCGTCCGTACCGCCTTTAATACCTGCCAGGTATGCTACAGTTCAGGAAAAGGCTACTATGAGCAGGAAGGTGACGAACTCGTCTGCCAGAACTGCGGTAACCGGTTTGGTATGGGCGATGTGGAAATGACCAGAGGCGGCTGCAACCCGGTTCCCATTACGGAGGAATACAAAACGGTTGATAATGAGAATATCACCATCTCAAAGGATTTCTTAGCTCAGGCTACAGTAATCTTTCAGAACTGGAAGTAATCCGAACACAGATGGATATTCTCGAAAACAGCAACATTCAGGAAGGATTGAACAAGCATGAAGAAGGAAACGATCAAAATAAGCGGTATGACCTGTGCGGCCTGTGCACAACGGATCCAGAAGGTCGTATCGAAACTGAATGGAGTAGATAACGCCAACGTAAATCTCGCCACAGAGAAATTGGTTGTTGAGTACGAGGAAGGCAAAGCCTCCCATTCGGACATACAAGAAGCCATTGAGAAAATAGGGTATGGAGTTGTGGAGGAGAATAAACCGAATCAGGTAACCATACCAATCGGTGGCATGACCTGCGCAGCCTGTGCGCAGAGGATTGAAAAGACTTTGAATAAGCTGGAGGGTGTGACAAAGGCCAGCGTTAACCTGGCTACGGAGAAGGCCATGGTGGAATATGATCCCCAGGCAGTCCGTCTCTCCGGTATCAAGCAGGCGATCGAGAAGATCGGTTATAAGCCTCTTGAGATAGAGAAGAAGGAAGCCGTAGATGAGGATAGGATAAGAAAGCAGAAGGAAATAAAGACGCTATGGATAAAATTCTTTGTCGCTGCAGCCTTCGGTCTGCCCCTGCTGTATTTTGCCATGGCACCGATGGTTTCCTGGTGGCCCTTCCCGATCCCGCAATACTTTGATCCGATGACCTATCCCCTAAGGTACGCATTCCTGCAGATATCCCTGACCACCCCGATCATCATAGCAGGTTATAAGTTCTATACCATAGGTTTTAAAGCGTTATTACAGAGAAGCCCGAACATGGACACCCTGGTGGCGATCGGAACCTCGGCAGCAGTATTATTCAGTATTTACAACACTTATCGTATTGCTAACGGAGATTTCGGTGCGGTGGAAGGACTCTATTATGAGACGGCAGGAGTTATCATTGCACTGATCCTGTTAGGTAAATCCTTTGAGGCAGTTTCCAAGGGAAAGACGTCGGAGGCGATCAAGAAGCTGATAGGTCTTGCTCCTAAGACTGCGATCGTCCTTCATGAGGGGAAAGAAATAGAAGTTCCGATTGATGAAGTGGAAATCGGCGATCTGATCATTGTAAAACCCGGAGAGAAGATACCGGTGGATGGTGTAGTAATGGAAGGAATGACCTCCATTGATGAGGCTATGCTGACCGGTGAAAGCATGCCGGTAGATAAGAAGCCGGGAGATAAGGTATTTGCAGCCAGCATCAATAAAAACGGACTTATCACCTTTCAAGCAACCAAGGTTGGCAGCAATACGGCACTTGCCCAGATCATCAAACTGGTGGAGGATGCCCAGGGCAGTAAGGCACCGATTGCCCAGATGGCTGATATCGTATCGGGATATTTCGTTCCGGTAGTCGTAACAATTGCGGTTATTGCATTCCTTGCCTGGTTCCTTACCGGACACGGTCTTGCCTTCTCACTTACGATCTTCATCTCTGTTCTCGTAATCGCCTGCCCCTGTGCACTTGGCCTCGCGACGCCGACAGCAATCATGGTCGGTACGGGTAAGGGTGCGGAGAACGGAATTCTGATTAAGGGTGGAGAAGCACTGGAAACTGCCCATAAGATCAATACGATCGTTTTCGATAAGACAGGTACCATCACCGAGGGTAAGCCCGAGGTAACCGATATTATCACAGTTCCGGGAATTACAAGAGAACAGCTGCTGACATATGCTGCTTCCGGTGAGAAGGGCTCAGAGCATCCCTTAGGGGAAGCAATCGTCAGAGGTGCGGAGAAGGAAAACCTGGATTTTATAAAGGTCGAGAAATTTGAAGCGATCCCGGGTCATGGTATCGAAGTTAGAATTAATAATTTCAAGATTTTAATCGGTAACAGAAAGCTGATGGATGAGAGAAGGATTTCCCTACAGGAGCTTCAGAATACCTCCGACAGATTAGCAGGAGAAGGTAAGACTCCGATGTATGTTGCGATGGATGACCGGATCGCAGGAATTATCGCAGTAGCCGATGTCCTAAAGGAAAGCAGTGCCAAGGCGATCAAGAAGCTGCAGAGCATGGGTGTCGAGGTCGCAATGATTACAGGAGATAACCGTAAGACAGCGGAAGCTATCGCAAAGCAGGTCGGCATTGACCGTGTCCTTGCGGAGGTACTTCCCCAGGATAAGTCCAATGAAGTGAAGAAGCTTCAGGCAGAGGGAAAGAAGGTCTGCATGGTCGGTGACGGCATTAATGATGCCCCGGCTCTGGCGCAGGCGGATATCGGTATCGCAATCGGTTCCGGTACTGATGTAGCAATGGAATCAGCGGATATCGTCCTGATGAGAAGCGATCTGATGGATGTTCCGACAGCAATCCATTTGAGTAAGAGTACCATCAGGAATATCAAGCAGAACCTGTTCTGGGCCTTCGGATATAATGTTGCCGGTATCCCGGTGGCAGCCGGTATCCTGTATCTCTTAGGCGGGCCTCTGCTCAATCCGATCTTTGCTGCGGCAGCAATGGCCTTCAGCTCCGTATCCGTTGTAACGAATGCATTACGTCTGAAGAGATTTAAACCCTATCATTAAGATAACACTAAATATATCAACATAAAAGGATGGTAAATGACCCATGAAAAAGAAAATCGCAATAGCAGCTTTTACAATTACAGCAATGATCGGCTTAACCGCATGTAACAATAAGCTGGATGTTGTCGGAGACAAATCGATTGACTCCTTCGGCAAGGTCCTGGATATCACCAAGGAACAGACCGGTGAGAACGCAGCCTACGGCGGCTGGTCCCTGACCTCACCGGATGGGGAAGCAAGCTTCATCTGGAGTAAGGATAACTCAAAGAGCCAGACCTATGATGTACTGCTGGAGGTAAATGCTCAGCCCTTCTTAGATGCCGGATTGGATGTCAGTAAGCTTCCGGAAGGAATGTTTACAGGTGACAAAATCGTCGTTGGCACTGACTTAGGCAGCAATACCCCCAATTATGAAGGAGATGCGACACCGCTGGCTTCCTATGAGCAGATCGTAAAGAATTACCGTGACTCTATTAAGTACCATGCAGCTTTGGATCACTACGGCGTAGCTCTGTCAAACGGTAATATGTTTGAGTGGGCAAAGGATATGACAAAGAACGATAAGGATATCGTCTATGTGCTTAACCCTCAGCCCTTCATCGATGCAGGAGTGGATCCCCAGAACGTAGAGGGATGGGTATTCGCTAAGGTAGAGACCATGGATGAGAAAGGGAAGAAGGTTGAAGTGGATAAATTCCTGAAACCTTTTGAGCTTGATGGACAGCAATAATTAGCTGAGAAGTAGATTGTAATGAATGACCTGAACACATAACATAAGAATGAAAGTTTATAACTTCCGTTGATTAAGAATAAAATCTCTGATAATATGGATTAATAATAAAGTGCGCGGGTATCAGCAGAATGGAGGATTTATATGGAAAATGTGATTATTAAGGTAGAAGGAATGTCCTGCTCCCATTGCGAAAACGCAATCAAGAAGGCAGTAGGAACTATGGACGGTGTGGATAAGGTATCAGTCAGCCTGGAAGCAAAATCAGTAGCAGTTGATTTCGACTCTTCAGTGGTTTCTCTGGATAACATCAAACAGGCAATTGAGGACCAGGGCTACGATGTAATGTCCTAAGGGATGGAGTCCATCTGATTACTGATGAAGGTGAGATAGTGATATAAGTTGAACCTGCAAGCCGGTTCAATTATCAGAATAACGGATACCCCTGCTTCCGGTGAGAATTATTAGGAAGCAGGGGTTAATGTTACATATATTAGACGGATATGATCTACGTAAAGACAAATAGTTATGGAGGATTTGCTATGGATTGTCCCGGAAAGAAAGTCCTTGTGGTAGAGGATGAGGAGAAAATCAGCAGTGTAATTAAGTCTTTTCTGGAAAGCAAGGGCTTTTCCGTGCTTTTGGCGGAGGATGGCAGAAGGGCCTTGGAGCTCTTCGGAAGAGAAACAGTATCGATGGTTTTGCTGGACCTGATGCTTCCCGGATTATCTGGGGAAGAGGTATGCAAAGCGCTGAGATTAAGATCCCGTGTGCCGATTATCATGCTGACAGCAAAATCAGCGGAGGCTGATCTGCTGCAGGGCCTTGGAATCGGTGCGGATGATTATATCACGAAGCCCTTCAGTCTGAAAGCTCTCTATGCAAGAATGGAAGCAGTGTGGAGGAGAGCAGGTGACAATCAGGCTGAGGAGAGAAGTCGGTATGCTTTCCGGGGAGATCTGACTGTTGACTTCGATAGCCGACTGATTCTTAAGAAATCTGAAGAGGTAAAGCTGACCCCAATTGAATATAAGATATTATCTGCATTGATTAAATATCCGAATAAGGTATTTACGCGGGATGAGCTTATCACCATTGCCTTAGGGGAAGATTATGAGGGTTATGACCGTACCGTGGACAGCCATATCAAAAATCTGCGTGCGAAGATTGAAGAGGATCCGAAAAACCCTATCTATGTAAAGACGATTCATGGAGTAGGTTATAAGTTTGGAGGTGAATCGGTTTGAGAAGCATCCGGACGAAGGTATCCACGGCGATGATCAGTGTCGTCTTGCTGGTCGTAGCAATCATCAGCTTCCTGTCCAACTATCTGATCAATAAACAATTCACGGAATATATTGCCAGCCAGCAGGAGCTCCGGGCGCAGGTTATCACTGCAACCTTGAGTGAACAGTATGTTGCATTAAAAAAAGAGTGGGACATAAAGTATATCCATACGATAGGCATGTTCTCCCTCTATGAGGGCTACATTCTGAAGGTATATGACAGGGAAGGAAGGATTATGTGGGATGCCCAATCCCATGATATGGCGCTATGTAACCGCATCATGGAGGACATCTCGGAGAGGATGAGAATAAAATACCCACAGCTGGAAGGAGAGTTTAAGTCCGTTACCTATCCTCTGACCCAGAACGGATTACAGATCGGCTCCGTAAGCATCAGCTATTTCGGTCCCTTCTTCCTGACGGAGAATGATTTCAGATTCCTGGACTCCTTGAACAGGGTTCTCGTAGGAGTAGGCCTCGCCTCGCTCATACTGTCCATACTGATTGGCCACATACTGGCCAGAAGAATCAGCAGGCCAATCCTGAAGACTGTGGATGTGACGAAGAAGATTGCTGACGGTAATTATGAAGTAAGGCTGGAGGAGAGGGCAGATACGAGAGAGCTGAACATGCTGGTGGGATCAATCAATCATCTGGCTTCTTCCCTGGAGACGTTGGAGAAGCTGAGAAAACAGCTGACCGGGGATGTTGCCCATGAACTCAGAACACCGATTACGATACTTCAGTCCCATATAGAAGCGATGATGGAGGGGATTTGGGAGCCAACACCGGAGAGATTGGAGAGCTGCTATGAAGAAACCGTCAGAGTAAGTAAACTGGTGAATGATCTGGAGCAGCTTGCTAAGATTGAAAACCAAAACATGAAGCTGAATAAATCCCACTTTCCGATCCAGGAGATGATGAGAAAGACAGCAGCCAGTTTTGAAAATGAACTATTTCTGAAGAATATACAGCTTACCCAGAAGGGACCGGAAGTAAATTTGTACGCCGATCCGGACCGGATACAGCAGGTACTGGTGAATCTGTTGTCCAATGCGATCAAATACTCGGGGAATGGCGGGAATATCTCATTCACTGCATTTGAAGCGGAGGATACGGCAGGGTTTTATATTACCGATGATGGAATAGGAATACCAGAAGAAGAGCTTCCGTATATCTTTGAGCGTTTTTACCGTGCTGATAAATCCAGAAACAGGTCCACCGGTGGATCCGGTATCGGCCTCACCATCGTGAAATCTATCATAGAAGCCCATGAAGGAAGGGTAAAGGTAATCAGTAAGCTGAATGAGGGTAGTACCTTCACGGTGATCCTGCCTAAGAATGGCTAACCATATCATTTATAAGAGGCTGTTTCATTACAAACCCATGGTTCTTTATTAAGGCTATGGGAGTTTTGAAACAGCCTCGAGTTATTTCTTTACATACCTGCCATGTTTCTGCATTCCTCTGCGCACAAATTACATTCCTGCGCACATTTCTTACAATGCTCGTCCTGGAACATGTTACATTCCTTAGCGCAGCTATCGCAGATTTTCGCACAAAGACCACAGTGTTCTTTCGAATATTGTCCACCCATGGACATCATGGAGACGGACATTTGACACATCATCGCACATTCGACCAGCATACTGATACAGTTTTTTCTTGCGTTCACATCAGGCTCATTTAAACATGCCTGAAAGCATTCATAACAGGCTTGCGCACACTTATTGCAAGCATCGATACAGGTCTGCAGTCTGTTTGTTTCCATTGTAAATAATGCCATCTGAATACACTCCTTTTTATTCAACTAAAATGCTACATCAAACAGTATCCCTATGTAGAAGGTTAATATTCAGTTGCTATTATGGCATTTTTAAGCAGATAAAATAATGATTTTCTTCATATTATCTTCATATGAAAAGGCTATGATAGGAGTATCATCTTAGTAAAACGGAGGTTAGATATGAATTTACCTGAAAGAAATAAATCGGGCTCTAAGGGTCATAGCCCCATGAAGCATATGCTTCATATAATTCTCTGCTGTGGGATCCCAATGCTGATTATTTTCCTTTTACCTTTCATTGCAGGAATAAGTCCTGCAGCTGCAGGGGTGCTAGGCGTTATCACACCTTTTATCTGTCCTATATTTATGGGTGGAATGTTATTCATGATGTTTCGTAAGGATAAGCATAGCTGCTGTAAGGAAGAAGAGAATACAGAACCCCTACAGAAATAATTATCATAATGGGACAAATATAGGCTCCACATTCAGAAATGTATCTTTGGACTATTTCTGATGTGGAGTTTTTTTGTACTTGTAATTCCTGGCAGAAATTATATAATGCAATTAAAAGGCATAAGAAATCATACATTTCCTTCCTAAAAAACAAATCATAAAATTGTTATTGACATATAATATTATATGATGTATAGTATTGTTAAATCAATAATATTATAAATTGTAACAGTGCTTGGAAGGGAGTTGATGTTATGGTATTTAATACCGGTTCAGCACTACTCGATGCGATTGTGCTTGCTGTTGTTTCAAAGGAACCGGAGGGAACCTATGGATACAATCTGACACAGGAGATCAGACAGGC
>JAEZJW010000069.1 GCA_023415595.1 Bacillota bacterium | reverse complement strand
GGCCGGCCGGTTACTGCACGGATCGAAAGTGCTGCACCACCCCTGGTATCTCCATCCAGCTTTGTGATGATGACACCATCTATTGTTAATTTCTCATGGAAAAGTTCTGCTACGTTAACTGCATCCTGTCCGGTCATGGCATCCACTACGAGAATGGTCTGATGAATGGTCAGGCTTGCTTTAATCTCCTGAAGCTCTTCCATCATCTCTTCGTCAATATGCAAACGGCCGGCTGTATCCAGGATTACTACATTAAATCCGTTCTTTGCTGCATGCTCAAGACCTGCTTTTGCGATATTCAGCGGCTTATGCTTATCTCCCATGGAGAATACGCTGACACCGACCTTATCTCCGTTGATCTGCAGCTGGTCAATCGCTGCCGGACGATAGATATCACAGGCTACCAGCAAGGGTTTTCTGCCCTTGGATTTTAACTTACCGGCAAGCTTGGCAGTTGCCGTGGTCTTACCGGCACCCTGTAAACCGCACATCATAATCACGGTAACTTCATTGGAGGGTTTCAATTGTAATTCCACAGTGTTCTCACCGAGAAGCTTTACCAACTCTTCATTTACGATCTTAATTACCATCTGGCCGGGAGTCAGGCTGGACATTACATCCTGTCCGACTGCTCTTTCCTCTACGGCGGCCACAAAATTCTTAACGACCATGAAGTTAACATCGGCCTCCAATAAAGCCATCTTAACCTCTTTTAACGCGGTCTTTACATCAGCTTCGGAGAGTCTTCCTTTTCCCCGTAAGCTTTTGAATATATTCTGAAGCTTTTCTGATAGGTTGTCAAATGCCATAGCTTACAGCTCCTTTAAAATATCATCTGCCAAGGTTTCAATTCTATTAATTCCGGATAATTCACCGGTTTGTCTGATCGTTTCGGAGATATCCTTGATCGTACTCAGCTTATCTTTCACTGACTGAAACTTCTGGACCAGAGCCAATTTACTTTCATAATCCTTAAGCTCCTTACTGCAACGCCTGATGATATCGTATACACCCTGTCTGCTGATATTCTTTTCCGCAGCAATCTCACTTAAGGATAAATCATTCAGGACATAATCCTCAAAGATCTGTTTCTTATGTTCACTGAGCAGTTCTCCATAAAAATCATATAAAATGGATAGATGGACGATCTCATCCAGCTTCTCTATCCCCTGTCCTGACGGATTCATAAAAAGCACCACCTGTAAAGTAAATTTCTTTACAGGTGGAAGTATACAGGATTCTGATCAGTTTGTCAAGGTAATTTCTTTACAATTGACATTAAATTCTTAGAGGCTGACATTATAATCCTTGAGGTAACTCTACCGTTTCTTCTTTGTGGCTTACATTAAGAATCTGATCGATTAATTGATATAATTGATTCATATCAATCGGTTTGGCAATATGATAATTCATGCCGCCTTCTAAGGATCTTGTGACATCCTCCGCGTAGGAATCGGCAGACATCGCAATAATGCAGATTTCCTTAGCATCCGGGTGCAGGGAGGACCTGATCTGAACTGCCGTCTCATATCCGGTCTGATCCGGCATCTGAATATCCATGAAGATCATTTTATAATAACCCGGGGCAGACGCTATAAACTTCTGATAGGCTTCTCTTCCGCAGTCAGCCGAATCTACCCGGATCTGTGCATATTTTAAGAATTCGTTGATGACCTCTTTATTTACTTCATTGTCCTCAACGACCAGAGCATTGTATCCCGTAAAATCATAATCCTTTTGTCTGGGTTCCAACAATTCTTTATGACTATATGCAGGTACATCCTCATATATTTCAAACGGAATATGGATGGTAATGACAGTTCCCTGACCCGGCTTGCTGCTAACCTGGATGCTGCCAGACATTAATGTAACCAGGTTCTTCGTGATTGACATCCCCAACCCGGTCCCACCGTATTTTCTGGCGATGGAGCTATCCTCCTGTTCAAAAGGAATAAAAAGCCTTTCGATATATTCTTCACTCATCCCTTTACCGGTATCCGTAACAGTAAAGCAGAACATTGCTTTGTTCCCGAATACACCCTGTTCTTCGATTGCTAAACGGATATAGCCACCGGAAGGTGTAAATTTCAGAGAATTTGAGATACAGTTGCTGATGACCTGGTTTAGTCGCAGTGCATCTCCGATCAGATGATTATGTTCTATCTTCTTCAGAACCAGATTGTATTTTAACCGATTCATCTCTGCCTGGGTATTCATGAGTTCAGATAGTTCATATACCATATGATCCAACAGAAATTGATCGTTATTCAGGATCAGTTTGTTACTGTCTATTTTACTCATATCCAGTATGTTACTGACCAGACTGATCAGCTTCTGCGAGGAATCTGATATCTTATGCAGACAATTTTCCACCTTTTGATTGTCCTCCAGGGACTTGATCGCGATTTGAGCCATACCGTTGATCGCATTCAATGGAGTACGGATCTCATGGCTCATATGGGATAGGAATTCCTTCTTGGCTTCATTTGCCTGCCTTGTATTCACAAGGGATTCCTTTAGCACCTGCTGTGTCTGCTTCTCCATCGTGATATCGGATACGCTTAGAATATAACGGTCAAGGGTTTGCCTGTTATATACGGGATAAATCCGCACGATCAATGACACCATTTTCTTTAGCACCGGGTTGAACATATCAAATTCTATCACCTTATTTGTTGTCAAATGATTCGTGGTAAAGTAGGATGTGACCTCCTCACGGACAGTCGCACTCATTTGATTAAGTATAATAAAAGGGTTCCTCTTGAAATTTCTAACGCTGATTCCATAGAGACGTTCCAGGTTCGGGGATACATATTCGATTAAGTATCCATCGATCCGATAAATCAACAGAATGTCGTCCAGATTCGTACAGAGAGAGTTGAACAGCTCCTCCCGATAATAGAGGGACCGATACATTTTACCAAACTTTATGATGATATAAAGGCAAAAAATTAATATCAGAGCAGAGGCCAGGAATAAGCCCGCAGAGATATAGACGGTAAAAGGAAAGCTCTTATTAATATTCATACTGGTAAGCACTGTCATTTCACCCCGATTTTGAGAAAACGATTCTACCAAAAAGTACATAATAAATTCCAATTTCTACATATTCTGACTATAATTTATATGGTACATTTTGTCAACTGTTGTTTATAAATAGCCTAAAACGATTTAGATATAATATACGAATATTAAACAATAATAACATATAAGTAAAAACACATACGGGGTAACCTCCCCCGTATGTGTTTATTCTCAGACAAACTTGTAGGATATTATTAAACCGGATATGCCTGGTTCTTCGTATCAGCAGCTGTTAAATCAATTCTGGTTTTCTGGGCTCTGCGATACTTAAAGAAGTCAATCGCAACCTGAGGGAATAAAGCGTAGGATAATACATCCTCATCCTGCTCCTTCCACTCTGTGATCTCACTCTCAATCTTAGCCAGCTCCGGCTCAATGAGATCCGCAGGTCTGCAGGTAATAGGCTTCTTATCTCCGATTACCTTCTTCTGGATCTCTTCATTAAAGGGTTTTACGGTCTGGCCGTATTCACCGGATAATAATGCTTTCGTTTCCTTCGTTACCATCTTATAGCGTTCTCCGGCCAGCACGTTAAGTACTGCCTGAGTTCCTACAATCTGGCTGGAGGGTGTTACCAACGGAGGCTCACCGAAATCCTTGCGAACTCTGGGAACTTCGTTAAGTACATCATAATACTTATCCTCTGCCTTCTGTTCCTTTAGCTGGGATACCAGATTGGATAACATACCTCCCGGTACCTGGTATAACAGAGTCTTGATATCCACTCCCATTACCTTGGGATTTAATAATCCTGTATCCAGTGCATTGTCTCTTAATGGTCTGAAATAATCAGCGATTTCAGCGAGAAGCATCTGATCATATCCGGTATCATAAGGAGTTCCCTTAAAGGTCTCAACCATAACCTCAGTTGCAGGCTGACTGGTACCCATCGCAAAGGGTGACATTGCTGTATCGATAATATCGCAGCCTGCTTCTACTGCTTTTAAGTAGGTCATGCCAGCCACACCGCTAGTATAATGGGTATGGAGGTCAATCGGAATCTGAACTGCAGCTTTCAGGGCACTGACTAATACGGTTGCTTCATAAGGAACCAGAAGCCCAGCCATGTCCTTAATGCAGATAGAAGAAGCTCCGAGTGATTCAATCTGTTTTGCCATATTTACATAATATTCGGTTGTATAAGCATCTCCTAGTGTATAAGAGATTGCGATCTGTGCATGCCCATTCTCTTTATTTGTTGCTTTCACTGCACATTCCAGGTTGCGGATATCATTCAAAGCATCAAAGATACGGATGATATCGATACCATTAGAGATGGATTTTTGTACAAAGTAAGCAACTACATCATCTGCGTAATGACGGTAACCTAAAATATTCTGACCACGGAACAGCATCTGCAGCTTTGTATTCTTAAAGCCTGCTCTGATCTTTCTTAATCTCTCCCAGGGATCTTCCTTTAAGAAACGCAGGGAAGCATCAAAGGTTGCTCCACCCCAGCATTCTACGGAATGATATCCTACCTTATCCATCTTATCGATGATGGGGAGCATCTGCTCCGTTGACATTCTTGTCGCAATCAGGGATTGATGGGCGTCACGCAATATGGTTTCTGTTATTTTAACCGGCCTTTTAACTTGTTCAGCCATAATTATACCTCCTGTCCTCGTTAAGAACTACTGTATGTTTATGATACATGACAAAAGAGCGTTTGATTAGCCTGCCTACATTATTAATTTAAGGTAGCAAGTAAATCTCCGGCTTCCACTGACTGGCCTGCAGCCACATTGATGCTGGCAATTGTTCCGTCCTGGGGTGCTACGATTTCATTCTCCATCTTCATTGCTTCCAGAACCAGAATAACTTCACCGCGCTTGATTGCTTTGCCTTCACTTACTTTCACGGAAATAATTTTACCGGGCATCGGAGAAGGAACCTTAACGCTTCCGGCTGTGGAAGCAGCTTTTGCGGGCTTCGGTGCTTCAGCCTGGGGAGCGGGAGCAGCAACAGGTGCAGGTGCAGCCTGAGCAACAGGTGCGGGTGCAGCTACAGGAGCAGCCATAGCCCTTGCAGGAGCTGCATGACCTTCTTCTACAGAAACATCATAGGTATTGCCATTCACAGTAATTGTATAGTATTTCATGATTAAATCCTCCTTGTTCATGGACATCTTCTTATGTCCCTTATTTTACGGCAGCTGATCTTATTAAGTCCTGCCCTGTTAAGCTGTTATTCTTCTCCTGGTGTCAAGCTTCCTAATAGAACGGACAACCAAGCCATCCGCCGGTGCTTCACTTCCCATGGAAGCAATAATTGCTGCGGTGATTACGGCAACCAGCTCATAATCATCCATAAGCTCTTTCTCTTCCTGCTGTACAATCTGGGTTATAACATTATCCACATAAGCACTTTTCTTGTTCTGTCCTTCCGCTCCGGCCTTATTCTTTCCGGCGGAAGATATGACATAGATCAGCTGGATAATCAAAATCAATACGGCAAATACAATACCCAGACTTATGGTTAAATTCAAAGGATCCTCGGACAAACGGTCAAGGAAAGTGGTCAGAAGAACCGACCTGCCGGAAATCCCGTTAAGTAATATACCCATAATTACCTCCTTGCCACCATTTAGGTGGCATTGCTGCCAATAGGCAGCTTAAAATCTAAACGATATGCACATCTGTGCTTTTGCCAAGCCGAATTTTTTTCTCGGCTTTACCCTGCACCCTATCTGGAACTATGCTTCTTCGCCGGGCGGGATTCCGTCTTCGTAAATAACATCTCAAAAGCATACACCACGTGCTTCCTGACAGCTTCCGGTTCTATGATGCTGTCCACATAGCCACGCTTTGCAGCGGAAAGGGCGCTATCCTGAAGCTCAGCATATGCAGCTGCCTTCTCCTTGATTACCTCTGCAGAACTGCCGTCATACATGATTTTTGCAGCTTGCTCTGCATCCATCATTCCGATCTGTGCTGTGGGAAGGGCAAAGACAAGATCTGCTCCGATATGTTTTGAATTCATTGTAATATAAGCACTGCCGAAAGCCTTACCTACAATTACGTTAACCTTGGGTATCGTTGCATCCGCAAAGGCTTGGGTTAATTTCGCAGCTGCTTTAGCTATGGTCTTCTCCTCACCGAGAGTCGCCTTATAGCCGGCAACATTCGTAAGAGTCAGCACAGGAATCTGGAATGCATCACAGAATTTAACGAAACTGGAAGCCTTGTAGCAGCCCTCAGTCGTCAGAGTACCATCAAAGGTCACCTCAGTTTTTCCTTTGGCATCTGTGAGCTCAGTACGGTTTGCCACAGCTCCGACCGTCATTCCGTTCAGACGAAGAAAGCCAGTCACCATCTCTCTGGCATGATCCTTCTTAATTTCAAAGAAATAATTGTTATCAGCTATATCTGTCAAGGCCTTTCCAGCATCCTTAATCTCGGAAGCAAAAGCAGGAAGAAGCCTGTTTAAATCATCGGTACATTCCACAAAGGATGCGTCATCCTCATTATTGGAAGGCAGCATGGCAACCAGTTCCCGGATCTTAGCGATCACTTCCGCATCTCCGGTCCCGACATAATCCACCATACCGGATTGGGACTGAAAGCTTGCAGCTGCGGTATCGCACTTCTCTTTATAATTTCCCTGTAAAGCATTCGGGGAGTTTACAAATAATTTAGCATTCTTTCCTTCCATAAAAGAAAAATCACTTAAGGAAGCCATCACAGCAAGCCCACCGCCTGAGTTACCAAAAATAGCGGTAATCTGGGGGATAACACCGGAAGCTAAGGTCTGCTTCAGGTATATCTCGCCAAAGCCGTTCAGGGCATCGGTTGCTTCCTCGAGTCTCATGCCTGCGGAATCAATCAGACCGATGACGGGAGCTCCCACCTTAAGTGCAAGATCATAAATATGAGTTATCTTTCCGGCGTGCATCTCACCAACGGATCCGCCAAGGGAAGATGCGTCCTGACTATAAACATAGACAGGATTACCATCTACGATACCGTAGCCGGTAATTACACCATCAGAAGGTATTTCCTTCTGATTTAGATTAAAGTCCGTACTCCTTTTGGTAACGAAAGCGCCGACTTCAACAAAGCTATTGTCGTCAAGCAAAGTTAGAATTCGTTCTCTTGCTGACAGCTGTACTGTACTACTCATTTTCAGCCCTCCAATTTTTCGATTGTACTAGAAATCCAATTTTCTGCCAATTATAATTGTATATCACCTCATAGAAAAAGGCAAGTTAAATTTGCCATATTTCCACTTCTTTGGTTAATATTCAGCCGGAGCGCCTTCTCCAAGGAAACATTTCCTCCTTGGTCCATTCAGTAAATGGAAAGCTGAATATTATCAATAGGTTATTCTATTCCAAGTCTTCCTCGAGTACCTTACGGATATTCTCCGCTGTAAAACCCTTCCGATAAAGATGGGCCATCAGCTTCTGCTTCTCCTCCCGGCTTAACGAGTTAGGATCTGCTGTCTTCTTACGTATCGCCTTACGTATAGCGGTCAGCTCAGGATCTTCCTTTAATTCTTCATATTCCGCAGAGAATATCTGATGGATGATTTCCTTGCTAATTCCCTTTGATGTCAGCTCCGCAGTAAGAATTAGCTTGCTTTTATGAGATTTTCTTGTATTGATGTAATTGGAAGCATATCTTACATCATTCAGATAACCATATTCAGAAACATACTCAATCGTTCTTTGGATGATTAGCTCAGGATATCCCTCCTCCTTTAATCTCTGCACCAGCTCAGCTTCTGTCCGGTCATGAAATTTAAGTAGGGATAAGGCTTTTTGTTTGGCTCTTGGGAAAACCATCTCCCATAGCAGCTTAAGATAGACCTCTTCTGTTAGCTCCATATCTTCCCTCAGACCATATTCCTCTCTCTCCTTATCCTCCAGTGGAAAGGCATAATCATAATCAATATAGACCTTGATTTTAGAGGATCGGGCAGATGCACGTCCCATAGCTTTCTTCTCTAGTTCCGGTTGTTCAAGTTTTGTTATAATCATACTCATGCCCTGCTTCCATAAGATTTCACTACTACAAAAGGACTATACAAAGCAAGCTGCCCCGAATTCTCGCCATTACCGCACCTGGGCGGATCAAGCGGTCAGTCTGGACAGCTATTGCCTATGATTTATCTATATCAACTCTATTATTCCAATACTTCGTTATAGTTCTTAGCAGGCTTTAATGCGTATTTCTCTCGTACCCTGGTTTCAATCTCGGCAAAAATCTCAGGATTATCTGAGAGGAACTGCTTCGCATTCTCTCTTCCCTGACCGATCTTAGCGTCATTGTAGGCAAACCAGGCTCCGCTCTTATTGACGATACCGCAATCGGAGGCAAGATCCAGAACATCACCCTCTTTGGAAATTCCCCTGCCGAACATGATATCAAATTCTGCTTCCTTGAACGGGGGAGCAATCTTATTCTTAACGACCTTGATTCTGGTTCTGTTACCAACCACATCGCCACCCTGTTTCAGGGACTCGATCCTTCTGACATCCAGACGGATAGAGGAATAGAATTTCAGTGCACGGCCACCTGTTGTAGTCTCAGGATTACCGAACATGACACCGACCTTCTCACGAAGCTGATTGATGAAGATTACGATACAATTGGACTTGCTGATGACAGCGGTAAGCTTTCTGAGTGCCTGGGACATCAGTCTGGCCTGTAAGCCCACATGGGAATCACCCATCTCGCCATCGATCTCTGCCTTCGGTACTAAGGCCGCTACAGAGTCAACGATAATGATATCAACCGCACCCGAACGGACCATGGTCTCGGTAATCTCCAACGCCTGTTCTCCGTTATCCGGCTGAGAAATATACAGATTATCAATGTCTACGCCGATATTCTTCGCATAGACAGGATCCAGAGCATGCTCTGCATCGATAAAGCCAGCAATTCCGCCCCTTCTCTGCACTTCAGCCACCATATGTAAGGCCACTGTGGTCTTACCGGAGGATTCAGGTCCATAGACCTCCATAATTCTTCCCTTGGGTACTCCGCCAAGTCCTAAGGCGATGTCCAGACTGATGGAACCTGTCGGTACCGTCTCAATATTCATATTGGCATTCGTATCCCCAAGCTTCATAACGGATCCCTTACCGTACTGCTTCTCGATCTGAGCCAAGGCCGATTCCAATGCCCTGATTTTATCATCCTTTGCCATAATAACCTCCATCTTCCTGCACCTGCAGGCAATATTATTGTATATCCTTCTCATTCCTGATACGAACTAGTGTTCTTATATCCATAATAACTTATTTCACCGGGGATGTCAACATTTTTCATTCCGAGGTCTCTGACTCTCTTGCTTCAGTCTAAGAGATCAGTATTAATATGTAGGTATCCGCTCTATTACAAGCATACCATTACCCTTGGACATCGGACGGCAACTTTATAAAATTATTTTCATATTGAAACAAGTAGATGGCAGGATAGGAATAGGTTTATCAGATAATCCCGATCAGACGGTCAGAAGGATATGATAACCCTATTATAGCAAGTCAGGCTGGATTTGTAAATAAATGCCGGACAGGTAAAACTGATGAAAATATCATCAGTTATTGTCTAATAACACAATAACTTGTTTTAGTACAGCTTATTCGGCTGGCACAGCTTCGGACTATAACCGGCATCCATCAGGGCCTGAACAATCAAGTCCTTATGCTCGTGCCCGAAGGTTTCCATCGTGATCGTTAGCTCCACCGCACTGTTGCGGTTAATGCTTACGAACTGATTATGCTCCAGCCGGATGACATTACCCTGGGCTTTTGCGATAACATCAGCGACTCTGACCAGCTCACCCGGTCTGTCCGGAAGAAGTACGGATACCGTAAAGACTCTGCCCCTCTGGATCAAACCGTGCTGTACGATTGAGGATACCGTAATGATATCCATATTGCCTCCGCTGAGGATCGCAGCCACCTTCTTATCCCGGCAGTTCAGATGCTTTAATGCTGCTACCGTAAGAAGTCCGGAGTTTTCTACCACCATTTTATGATTTTCCATCATGTCAAGGAAATTAACGATCAGCTCCTGGTCCTCTACGGTGATGATCTCATCCACGTATTTTTGGATATAGGGGAAAATGATATCTCCCGGTGTCTTAACTGCGGTACCGTCCGCTATTGTATCCAGATGGGGAAGCGTGACCACCTTGCCTGCCTTTAGGGATTCCTTCATACAGGCAGCACCGGCCGGTTCCACACCAATCACCTTGATATTCGGGTTCAGCATCTTCGCCAGAGTTGCGACACCGGCGAGTAACCCGCCGCCGCCGACCGGAGCCAGAATGATATCCACTGTGGGAAGATCCTTAAAGATCTCCATCGCGATGGTTCCCTGACCGGTTGCAACCTTTTCATCGTTAAAGGGATGAATGAAGGTATAGCCCTTCTCCTCTGCCAGCTGTCTGGCATGCTGATAGGCCTCATCATAGTCATTCCCATACAGAATTACCTCTGCGCCATAGCCCTTCGTCCGATTCACCTTAATTAACGGTGTAGTGCCGGGCATTACGATCACTGCCTTCGAATTGTAGAGCTTTGCTGCATAGGCAACTCCCTGGGCATGATTTCCGGCAGAGGCTGTAATCAAGCCCCGATTCCGTTCTTCCTGGGTCAGCGTGCTGATCTTATAATAAGCTCCGCGACCCTTATATGCTCCGGTAAACTGCATATTTTCAGGCTTTAAGAAGATCTTATTCCCGGTGGTCTCGGTAAAGTATTCGCTGTGAATCAGCTTCGTTCTGAGAATTACCTTTTTGACTGCTTCCGTGGCTTCTTCAAATTGCTCCAAAGTTATCATTTTGTTTTCTCCTATTCGCTTTTCTGGAATAATGCATTCACAAAATCCTCAGCATTGAATTTCTGGAGATCGTCTATCTTCTCGCCTATTCCGATGTATTTCACAGGAATGGAAAGCTCTGACTGGATGGCGATCGCAATTCCGCCCTTGGCAGTTCCGTCCAGCTTCGTTAATATAATTCCCGTTAAATCAGCCACTTCATTAAATTCCCTCGCCTGAGCCAAAGCGTTTTGTCCGGTGGTGCCATCCAGAACGACCAGAGTTTCCCGATAAGCCTCGGGATATTCCCGTTCGATGACCCGGTTGATTTTCTTCAGCTCTTCCATCAGGTTCTTCTTATTATGAAGGCGTCCGGCGGTATCACAGATCAGGGTATCCACATTACGTGCTTTCGCAGAGGTTACCGCATCATAAATGACTGCAGCCGGATCGGAGCCTTCCTTCTGTGCAATGATCTCTACATTTGCTCTGTTTGCCCATTCGGTCAGCTGTTCGATTGCTGCAGCACGGAAGGTATCCGCCGCCGCTACCATAACCTTCTTACCCTGATCCTTTAATTGCCCCGCAAGCTTTCCAACAGAAGTGGTCTTACCGACTCCATTCACGCCGATTAAGAGAACAACGGACTTACGGTTTTCGAATTCATAGGCCGTAGAATCCACCTTCATCTGATCCCTTAGGGTATTGATCAAAATCTGTCTGCACTGCTCGGGATCCTTGATTTTATCTTCCTTCACCTTCCTGCGGAGCTCTTCTAACACGGCAGTTGTCGTATTGATCCCCAGGTCGGCCATGATCAGTAATTCCTCCAGCTCTTCATAGAAATCATCATCTATGCTGGAAAATCCGCTGAAAAGAGCATCTATTCCGTTCGCTATGCTGTTTCTGGTCTTGGTTAAGCCCTGCACCAGTTTGCCAAAAAATCCTGTCTTTTCTCCCATAACAACCTCCAATAACTATAATAACCGCTAAAGTCAAGCTGGAATTTTTCCGGCTTTACGCTTCTTTGACAAGCCGGGGTGCCTTTCTCCGGCTTTGCCTCCAAAAACCAAACTAATATATCCAAAACCTGCGAAAAGAAACAAGCCGTATGTTTTTCTAGGCTTTATACTTCTAATTCATTCTCGATCAGACTGACGGAAACCAAGGTGGATACTCCTTTTTCCTGCATGGTGATACCATATAGGATATCTGCCGCCGCCATGGTTCCTCTTCGGTGAGTGATAATGATAAACTGTGTTTCCCTTGATAATTTATTCAGATATTTCGCAAAGCGTTTTACATTGGAATCATCCAGCGCCGCTTCAATCTCATCCAATAAGCAGAAGGGGGAGGGCTTTAAGTTCTGGATCGCAAACAGCAGGGAGATAGCCGTCAAAGCCTTCTCACCGCCGGAAAGCTGCATCATGTTCTGAAGCTTCTTACCCGGAGGCTGAGCGTTGATTCGAATTCCTGCTTCCAGGATATCCTCACCCTCTGTCAACTCCAGATCCGCCTTACCTCCTCCGAACAGTTCCTTGAAGACAATATCAAACTGTTCGTTAATCGCAGCGAATTTCTCTTCAAATTGTCTGCGCATCTCTGAATCTAACTCCAGAATGATCTGCATCAGGGCTTCTTCGGAACGGATCAGATCCTCACTTTGTGAGGAAAGGAAAGTGAAGCGCTCGGACATATTCTTATAATCCTCGATGGCATTAACATTGACATCACCAAGCTCCTTGATTTTACCTTTGATCTCCTGGATCGATTTCTTCGCCTGAGTCAGGCTGATCTCCGCATCCATAGGATATTCCAGGGCACTGGAATAGGTAAGCTCGTATTCCTCCCACATATAATTCATCTGAAGGTCAGTCTGCTCAATCAGCTTCTCCTTCTGACTGTTCAGACGGAAAACTTCCTTATCCAGATCATTCATCAGACGGGAGAGCTCGTCCCGCTTCAGGAAGAAATTCTTATGGACAGCTGTAATCTGCTCCCTCTCCTTTACCTGGGCCTTGATTTTCTCATCCAGAGCGCTTAAATGTTTCTGATCTTCCGAAATAAGTGCTTCAGCTTCGCTGATGGCAACCTTCTTAGACTCCACGATTCTCGTGGCTTTCTCAATATCAGCCTTTAAGGCAGCCTCTTCTTCATAAAGCCTCTCAATCTCCCTCTTGACACGTTTTACGTTCTCCAGAAGGAACTGGCTGTTCTGCTCCAGAGAGGATAATTCCAACTTAAGACTGTTCACCTTCTCGCCTGCCACCGCCTCAGTTTCTCTCTCGGCTTCCAGCTTCCTTGTAATCAGCTCGATGCTTTCCTCTTTTTCCTTATTCTTATCGAGATTTTCGGAGAGATTAAGCTTTAAGCGTTCCAGGTTACTGTTCAGTTCCCTGGCCTGGGCATCAATTTCGATTAGCTCCTTTGTATATTCATTGTAAATGGCCTGAGCTTCTGCCTTCTTCGTTAATTCACGGTCCAGGTTAAGCTTTGCGGTATTCTGCTTTAAGAACTCCTCATGAAGAACTCCCTTAAGCTCCTCCAGCCTGTTACGAAGCTCTGTCCTTTTGTTTCGCTCTTCCTCTTTCTTCAGTACAAGCTCCCTGGTTTTCTTCTCCAGAGCTGTCACACAGGCTTCCAGCTCCTCGATTTCACGGCGTCTACCGAGAAGATTGCTGGAATTCTTATAAGCACCGCCTGAAATGGATCCTCCCGGAGTGAGGAGCTCACCCTCCAGCGTAACGATTCGAAGAGAATACTGAAACTTCTTCGCAATCGCTGTAGCATGGTCCATGTGGTCCACAACGATTATTCTGCCAAGCAGATAATCAATTAATGCATGGAACTTAGGCTCTGCCTCAACGAGACCGGAAGCAATACCGAGTACACCGGGTTCCTTTAGTACCTTTTCATTCTGAACACCGCTTCCGGAGGACATATTCGTCAGCGGAAGGAAGGTTGCTCTTCCGAGTTTATTCTGTTTCAGATATGTAATCAGTTCCTTCGCAGCGGCTTCATCCTCGGTAACGATGTTCTGGATACTGCCGCCCAGGGCTGTCTCAATGGCTGTCTCATATTTCTTACCGGTCTTGATGATGTCAGCTACGACACCTACGATACCGGGAGTCTTACCCTTAAGCTCCATGACCTTCTTGATACTACCGCCGTAGCCTTCATATCGCTCTGTCAGATTAACCAGGGATTCCAGACGGGATTTTTCGCTTAAGTATCTACCCTGAATATCCGTATACTCCAGTGTGATCTGATCAATGACAGCCTGGCTGTCCGTAATGGCTTTCTCTACAGAACTGCTTTCCTCTGTATGAAGAATGATTTCACCTGAAATCTGCTCGAGTTCTTCACGGCATTTTTCTATTGCTTCCGTATAGGAGCTTTCTTCGCTCTTATTCTTTAAGATTCTCTGGTTCAGCTCTGCCTTACGGAGAGTATTCTGCTCCAGCATCGTCTCATAGCGCTGCATGTTGGTCTTAATTCCGGAGTTTAAGTTCAGGTATTCAAAGATCCCATTGTTGCATTCCTCAATCTCACGGGTATACTGCCTGATATTCTCTTTGATCTGTTCCAGTTCCATAAGAGCACCGGTCAGTTTGTCATCCAGATCCGAGAGTTTAAGATCGATATTCTCTTTCTCTGACAGGTAGCCTTGCTCCTCGGTTTTCTTCTGGACGATATCCTGCTCGCTGGCGGTAATTCTGCCCTGATAATATTTATCATTTTGCTGTAAGGAGCTGATTTGTTCCTTCAGAACCTTGATTTCACCCTCGGCCTTCTCCTTACTGAGCATTAATTCGTTATAAGAATTACGGTCCACTTCAATACTACGGTCACAATCCTCTATCTGCTGCTCCAGACGGAGGTATTCCTCCTTCGTATTCTCATACTCCTCCTTCGCATGGTCATAATCAGAGGAGGCAATCCCTAATTTCTCCTCGAGCTGATCCTTAGAGGTACGGAGTTTATCGTATTCCTTTAAGAACTGAGCTACCTCAAGGCCTTTCAGCTCTTCCTTCAGTTTCAAATATACCTTTGCAACAGCTGACTGCTTCTCCAGGGGAGCCAGCTGTTTCTCAATTTCCTTCATGATATCCGTTACTCTGGACAGATTTAGTCGTTCTTCCTCCAGGTTCTTCTCAGCGGCATATTTTCTGCGTTTGAACTTAACGATACCGGCTGCCTCATCAAAAAGCTCTCTTCGGTCCTCCGGCTTTCCGCTTAAGATCTTATCAATCTGACCCTGTCCGATGATGGAATAGCCTTCCTTACCGATACCGGTATCCATAAACAGCTCCTGTACATCCTTCAAACGGCAGGAGGACCCATTGATCAGGTACTCACTCTCACCGGAACGGTAAACACGACGGGCAATGATAACCTCATCATATTCAATTGCGAGCTTATGGTCGGAATTATCCAGGGTGATTGCCACATAGGCATACCCTAAGGGCTTTCTGGTCTGGGTTCCGGAGAAAATGACATCCTCCATCCTGGCACCGCGGAGCTGCTTGGCACTCTGTTCACCGAGCACCCAACGTACCGCATCCGCAACATTGCTCTTACCGCTGCCGTTTGGTCCGACGATACCTGTAATTCCGTCATGGAATTCAAGAACTATTTTATTCGCAAAGGATATAAATCCATGTACTTCAATACTTTTAAGATGCATGTAGATCTCCCATCGTTTATTTGTTTTGCAGCTTCTTGATCGCCAGGGATGCCGCTTCCTGTTCTGCCGCTTTCTTCGTACGTCCGGTGCCGATCCCGATCTGGTCATTTCCGATGTAAACTGCAATCGTAAAGGTCTTATTATGATCCGGACCTTCCTCCGAGATCAGCTTGTACCGGATCTTCTGTTTGTTATTCTCATTCTGGATGATTTCCTGTAAGATAGTCTTGCTATCGAAAAAGAGCTCCTTGTTCTTGATACTGGACAGAATGAATTTCTGAACAAACTCTTTTGCATTAGTAAAACCACCGTCGAGATAGATTGCTCCTATGACTGCCTCCAAAGCATCGGATAGGATGGATTCCCGTATTCTTCCGCCGGATGCATCCTCTCCCTTGCCAAGCAGGAGATATTCCCCTAATTCCAGGTCCCTGGCACAGGTGGACAGGGTCTGCTCACAGACAATGCTTGCTCTCAGCTTCGTCAGGTCTCCTTCGGATAAATCCTTGTATTCCTGATATACGTATTCACTGGTAACCAGCTCTAGTACGGCATCTCCGAGAAACTCCAGACGCTCGTTATTGCTCTCCTTATTCATTCTCATTTCATTGGCATAGGATGAATGGGTCAGAGCATGGTGCAGTATGGTCCCATTGGCAAAATGATAATTGATCTTATTCTCCAGTGCAGTCTGTGTTGCTTCTGATTTCTTGCGTATATTCATCGTGTATTATTCCTCCTTCCAATTCGCTGACTATCCTGCAGAATTAACGAAAAAGCCCAATAAAATAAGGCGAACCTTATTCACAGGGCTTTTACATACCACTGATAGATAAACTGTAAACAAGTTGAAACAAATGTTGCCTCTCTTGCAGGTAAAATTAGTTCAGAGCATTCTTAATCTGTTCAACCGCATCTGCAACGGTAACAATGTTCTCAGCTTCCTCATTTGCGATCTCGATATCGAACTCTTCCTCGATTCCCATGATGATTTGGAACAGATCCAGAGAATCAGCTCCAAGGTCGTCAACAAATGTGGTCTCCATAGTTATCTCATCCGGTTCTACGTTTAATACTTCACTGATAATTTTTTGCAGCTTTTCAAATTCCATTTTCATTCACCCTTCTTTTTATATTTTGGTTTCCCCGATAGCTGAGGAATATTTTTTCCTGCTTTACGAATCCTGTCAGCCCTGTTATGGCAATATCTTGAGGCTAAATACAGGTTATTCTTCATTACTGCTTAGCTTTGCTGTGATTTTTTCGTTTATATTCTGCTCGGTAAAGGTAACACATTGAAGAATCGAGTTCTTGATCTCATTGCTTTTGGAGCTTCCATGAGTCTTTACGACCAGACCGTTCAGACCAAGCAACGGAGCTCCGCCATATCTCGTAAAATCAAAATCCTTCATCGTTTCCTTCAGAGCCGATTTGCTTAACAGCGCACCAATCTTACTCTTCGTGGTACTCATCAGCCCTTGCTTGATCTTCTTCATCAGTGCTGTGCCTAAGCCCTCATACAGCTTAAGAATAACGTTACCGACAAAGGCTTCGCAAACAATGACATCGGCACCCCCATAAGGGATTTCTCTGGCTTCGATGCTTCCGATGAAATTGATATCGGTGCATTCCTTCAGTAAGGGGAAGGTTTCCTTCACCAACTGGTTACCCTTTTCCTCTTCAGCACCAATATTCACGATCGCTACTCTGGGATTTTTGATTCCTACAATATTCTCCATATAGATGGAACCCATCTTTGCAAATTGTACCAGATGAGAAGGTCTTGCATCAACATTTGCCCCACAGTCCACCAACAGGGAAACACCGTTAATAGTGGGAATCACAGGAGTCAGCGGAGGTCTCTCCACCCCTTTAATTCTGCCTACGATTAACTGCCCGCCGGCCAGAACCGCTCCGGTGCTTCCTGCAGAAACAAAAGCATCAGCTTCACCGTTCTTCACCAGATTAAGTGCAACGACGATAGAAGCAGTTTTCTTACGCCTGATTGCCAGTACCGGTGCTTCATTATTCGAAATGATTTCATCAGCCTGTACGATTTCTATCTGCTTTTTATCATAATTATACTCGCTTAGGGCCTTGGTAATGACATCTTCTTTTCCAACCAACAGAACTTTAATATCCTTCTTCTCCTGGACAGCAAGCACTGCTCCCTTAATGATTTCACCCGGAGCATTATCTCCGCCCATGGCATCGACTGCAACTGTAATTGTTCTCTGCATAATACCCCCTAAAATACATGGTAGAACAAGGTGTGAGTGCCACTGCACGAATATCGCAGTTCTTCCCAAGAATTCCGGTACTATTGGAATTCTTTTCACACTATCCCCCCACATGTAACTGTAAGTAGCGATTCTCTTATCCTGACTAACTAAAGATAGTATTCGGAATGTGTTCAGCTAATCTATAAATCAATATACTCGATATTATATTAAAAATCAACTATTAATTAACACTTTTTCATGTCCTAAATTACAGTTCAGCCATCCATGTTAGTGTCTAGACCAGGAAGGAAATGTTCCCATGGATGAGAAGCTCCCGCTTAGTTGCATTACGTTGTGGAATATACTCACCATGGAAATCATTACTCCCTGGTCCTATGCAATATAGTTGGTAAGGCTGAACTGTAAATAGAAAACAGCTGTACGAAGGCTCTCGTACAGCTGTATAAAGTTTCTACATTTTCTTATAAAAGAATGATTTGTAATTCAGATATCCCAACTGATTTGCCTGAATCATCTGCTCCGTACTGCCTACGAATAAGAGTCCATCCTTCTTCAATGCACCATTGAAGCTCTCATAAATCTTATTCTTTGCCTCATCCGTAAAATAAATCAGTACATTGCGGCAGATGATCAGATCCTGATCCTTCGGATATGGATCTTTCAGTAGATCATGCTGTTTGAACTCCACGCATTTCTTAATCGACTCGGATATCTGATATGTTCTGTCATTTACCTGAACGAAGTATTTCTTAAGAAATTCTTCGGGTAATGACTTCAGGCTTTTCACATGATATAAGCCGATACGGGCCTTCTCCATCACCAGCCTGTCTATATCTGTAGCATAAACTTTGATTTTATCCAAAGGAAGGAATTTGGATAACAGCATTACGAGAGAATAGGGTTCATCCCCGGTGGAACAGGCTGCACTCCAGATACTCAGGCTCTTACCGAAACGATCTGTCAGGTAAGGGATCACTTCCTTCTCCAGCAGGATCCACTGCTCCGGGTTACGATAAAATTCAGATACATTAATCGTGATATAATTAATGAACTCATCATAAAGGGTCTTATCTGACCGAAGCCTTCCTACATATTCGGAATAAGTGGAAATACCGTGCTTTGTTATCAGAGCGTCGATCCGTCGTTTCATCTGACGCTCCTTGTAGTAATTCAGATCAATCTTCGTCAAACTATGAATTGACTCCTTAAAGCTTTCATAACTGTCCAGCACGCACTATTCTCCTTATCTTCCGTAATGAAACTCTTATTCCTGTACATCTGCCGGAGCGCCTTCCACATCCTTATCAGGTGCTTCCAGTGCCTTAATGCTTAAGGAAATCTTCTTATCATCCTTATTGAATTCCACAACCTTGGCTGTGATCTCCTGACCGATCTTCAGAGCGTTCGAAGGCTTCTCAACATGCTCTCTGGAAATCTGGGATACATGAAGCAGTGCATCAATGCCGGGTTCCAGCTCGATGAATGCACCGAAATCAGTCATTCTTGCTACAGTACCGTTAACAACATTACCTACGCTGTATTTTACTTCTGCGTTGGTCCAGGGATTCTGGTTCTCAAACTTTAAGCTGAGGGCAATCTTCTCACCCTGAATATCCTTTACAAAGGCTTTTACGGTATCTCCTACCTTAAATACCTTCTTCGGATTCTCAACTCTGCCCCAGGACATCTCTGAAATATGAAGAAGTCCGTCCGCTCCGCCTAAATCGATAAATGCACCGAAATCGGTGATATTCTTCACAGTACCCTCAACGGTCATGCCAACACGGATCTTCTCAAACAGATCCTTCTTCAGTGTCTCTCTCTTTGCAACAATCAGCTGCTTGCGGTCGCCGATGATTCTTCTCTTCTTCGGATTGAACTCAGTGATCACGAAATCAATCTTCTCGCCGGCATACTTAGACAGATCCTTCTCATAAGAATCTGAAATCAGGCTTGCAGGGATGAATACCCTTGCTTCGTCAATAATAACACTTAAACCGCCGTTTAATACGGCAGCAACCTTGGCAGACAGAACCTCATGATTGTTAAAGGCTTCTTCCAGTCTCTTATTGCCCTTCTCTGCAGCAAGTCTCTTATAGGTCAATGCAACCTGGCCTTCGCCATCATTTACCTTGAGAATCTTTGCCTGCATCTTATCGCCGACTTTAACAACAGTGGTAAGATCTAAATTAGGTGTATTTGTGTATTCGTTCCTGGTAATGATACCTTCCGACTTGTACCCTATATTTAAGATGATCTCATCTTCTTTTA
>JAEZJW010000062.1 GCA_023415595.1 Bacillota bacterium | reverse complement strand
CTTGACCAAGGAGGAGATAGAAAATAGCTATGAGAAAAACACCGGTTTGGTTATCATCGAGACCCTAAAGGATAAGAACCCGATGGAAGCTCCCGGAATACTTTGCACCAACCATGGGCCCTTTACCTGGGGTAAGAATGCTGCGGAGGCGGTTCACAATGCTGTGGTTTTGGAGGAAGTAGCCAAAATGGCATTCCGGACTGAGCAGCTGTACCCCGGGGTAGCAGCCGCACCACAGGTACTTCAGGATAAGCACTACTACCGTAAGCATGGTGCAAATGCTTATTATGGACAGGGTCCGGCCTAACAGGTAGAGCAACATAGTAAGATGCTCCCTGCTAATTGACAGGTAAGTTAATAGACTTGTCATTTAGAAGGGAGCATTTATATTTTATTCAGTGGATACGCTTGGATACCTTAAGTCTGCTCATGGCACGGTTAATGGCTGCCTGGGTATGATAATATTCCTGGATGCTCTGCTTCTGACGGAGCCGCTCCTGTGCTCTCAGCTTAGCTCCCTCCGCCCGTTTGATATCAATTTCCTCAGGAAGCTCGACCGTATCTGCAAGTAATATGACATAATCCTTTTCTATCTCGATAAAACCTGCACTTACAGCAGCAAATCGCCATTCTCCGGCAATTTTGTACCGGATCTCACCTGCCAGAAGAGCGGTTACCATAGGCTCATGGTTTGGAAGAATTCCGTATTCACCGTCAATCCCGTAAAAGACGAGGTGCTCGCAAGCTCCCTTATAAAATTCGCGATCACTGGCGACTATCTCCAGCAGAAATGTTTTTGACATGTTTTCTCCTATTGCTGCATCCCCTCCGGCATTCCTTTTGCTTTTTCCTTGACATCTTCAATTGTACCGGTCATGAGGAAGGCTGTTTCCGGATACTGATCCATCTCACCATCAATGATGGCTTTGAAGCTTCGGATGGTATCCTGCAAAGCGACGTATTTTCCCTTAATCCCTGTGAAATTCTCCGCTACATTAAAGGGCTGGGATAAAAATTTCTGAATCTTACGAGCCCGATAAACGGCAATTTTATCCTCTGCATCGAGTTCCTCCATTCCTAGGATTGCGATAATATCCTGCAGCTCCTTATATCTCTGGAGGAGCTCCTGTGTTCTTCTGGCGGTGTTATAATGTTCTTCACCGACAATTCCGGGTTCCAGGATTCTGGAGGTTGATTCCAGTGGATCTACTGCGGGATAAATACCTGCTTCCACTATTTTTCTTGATAAAACGGTGGTTGCATCAAGATGTGCGAAGGTGTTAGCCGGAGCAGGATCGGTCAGATCATCTGCCGGAACATAGACAGCCTGAACTGAGGTAATAGAGCCGTTTTTCGTTGAAGTTATTCTCTCCTGAAGAGCACCGATTTCATTTGCCAGAGTTGGCTGATAGCCTACCGCAGACGGCATTCTGCCAAGAAGAGCGGATACCTCTGAACCTGCTTGCACAAATCGGAAGATGTTATCAATAAACAAAAGGACATCCTGCTTCTCCACATCCCGGAAATATTCCGCCATCGTAAGACCGGTCTGAGCTACCCTCATACGGGAGCCCGGGGGCTCGTTCATCTGACCGAATACTAAAGCTGTTTTCGCTATGACTCCGGATTCCTTCATATCCATCCACAGGTCATTCCCTTCTCTGGTACGCTCGCCTACCCCGGTAAAGATAGAATAGCCTCCATGTTCTGTGGCAATATTTCTGATCAGTTCCTGGATCAAAACCGTTTTACCCACACCTGCTCCACCGAATAATCCGATTTTACCACCCTTTGCATAGGGTGCTAACAGGTCAATTACCTTAATACCGGTCTCAAGGATCTCAACCACAGGCTTCTGGTCCTCGAAGGAGGGAGGGCTTCGGTGGATTTTCCATTGGTCCTGTCCGACTACCGGTTCGCCGCCATCAATTACTTTGCCTAATACGTTAAACATCCTGCCTAAGGTCTGCTTTCCAACCGGTACCCTGATACAGGAGCCGGTAGCTGTTACCTCCATGCCTTTCGCCAGTCCTTCGTTAGAGGACAGCATGATACAGCGGACAATGCTATTGCCAATATGTCCGGCTACCTCCATAACCAGGCTTTTTCCCTCCAGACATATTTCTAAGGCATCCTTTGTCATAGGAAGGTTACCGGTTTCAAATTCGACATCAACGACAGGCCCGAGGACCTGTACAATCTTACCGTTCTCCATAGCTAAGGCATCTCCCGGCTACGGGAAGATACTCCTTTCCTGATTGTTAACCTAAATAATTCCTTTCGCACCTCCGATAATTTCAGAGATTTCCTGTGTGATTGCTGACTGTCGGGCACGATTATACAATAAATCAAGGGATTTTAACATCTCTCTCGCACTGTCCGTGGCTGCTTCCATAGCGGTCATTCGAGAAAACTGCTCGCTGGAATACGCTTCGACTAACACGCTGAAGAGAAGACCCTTGACATAGTTCGGAACCAAATAATCCATAACACTTTCCGGTGACGGATGGAAGGTAGCGCAATGTCCGAGACACTCTGTGTTCTCGAACCGTTCCTTCATGAGCGGCAGTATTCTAAGCAGCTTGGCTTCCGACTTCATCGGTGTTACCATCTCCGTATAAATTACATATACCTCATTTAGTTGTCCCTTTTGGTACAGATTGAGGATAGTATCAGCTATCTGCCGCGCCCGGTACATGGTGGGTTTTTGGGCTGTTAACAGGAATTCTACATCGACCATGATATTTTTCCTCATAAAATAATTCCGGCCGACCTGTCCTATAACAAAGAGGGAATATCTTGTGTTCTTAGCGAGCTCTTCCTCCGCCAGACGCAGGATATTATGGTTATATGCTCCAGCCAGACCCTTATCTGCTGTAATGATGATATAGCCTCTGATCGGGTCAATCATCGGCTGGTCATCCCACCTGGCAAGGTAAATCTGATTCATATCGGGGGTATGAAGCAGGATATCATTAATGGTAGAGATAAGCTTATTAAAATATGGTTCCGTGGCCAGCAGACTCTTTCTTGCCTTTTTCATCTTAGATGAGGAGATCAGGTACATCGCATTGGTTATTTTCATAATATCCTGGATACTTTTCATCCGAGTATGGATTTCCTTCACATTTGACATAATTAGTCCCAGCCCTTTCGGTGTTCCTTGCCCTTAAACTCTCCGGTGGCAGTAAGAATCCGTTCAATCAGTTCCTCCGGCAGTTGTTTACTCGTATTTATCTCTTCAATGATATCAGGATGCTTTCTTTCAAAGTATTGCATCAGAGCTCTCCGAAAGGTCTTTATCTCCTTGATCGGTACATCCAGCATAAGCTTATGATTCGCTGCGCATAGAAGTATCACCTGCTCATGTAAGGGCAACGGTTTTTCCAGCGGTTGCTTCAGAAGCTCCACTAAACGACTGCCATGATCGAGCAATTCCTTCGTGGCCTTATCCAGCTCCGCACTGAATTGTGTAAATACCTCCATCTCCCTGAATTGTGCCAGATCAATACGAAGGCTTCCGGAGGCCTTCTTCATAGCTTTCGTCTGTGCAGCTCCCCCGACACGGGAGACAGAGAGACCAACATTGACAGCCGGACGGATACCTGCAAAGAATAACTCACTTTCCAGGAAAATCTGCCCGTCTGTAATGGAAATGACGTTCGTAGGAATATATGCCGAGACATCTCCGGCAAGGGTTTCAATGATAGGCAGTGAGGTGATGGAACCCCCTCCATAGGCCTCGTTCAATCTGCACGAGCGCTCCAGGAGCCTGGAGTGGAGATAGAATACATCACCGGGATAGGCTTCCCTTCCCGGCGGACGCTCCAGTAACAGGGACATAGTGCGGTACGCAACTGCATGCTTTGACAAATCATCATAAACAATCAGTACATCCTTCCCCTGCTTTAAAAAATATTCTGCAATTGCCGTGCCGGAATAGGGGGCGATGTATTGCAGGGATGCCAGATCACTGGCAAAGGCAGCCACAACGATACTGTAGTCCATAGCACCATGGGTGGATAGAGTATTTACAAGCTGTGCGACTGTCGAAGCCTTCTGACCGATCGCAACATAGATACAGGTTACTCCATGGCCCCTCTGATTTAAGATGGCGTCAATTGCGATAGCTGTTTTGCCTGTCTGACGGTCACCGATAATCAGTTCCCGCTGGCCTCTGCCGATTGGAAACATGGAATCAATGGCAAGGATACCCGTCATCAGAGGCTCTGTTACGGATTTTCTGGTAACAACGCCGGGAGCTTCATTTTCAATCGGGAAGTAGTCAGCTGCGGTGATTGGTCCTTTCCCGTCTATTGGATTCCCAAGAGCATCAACAACTCTGCCGATGATTTCGTCACTGACCGGTATCGATGCCTTTTTACCGGTCCTAACCACTCTGGAGCCTTCCTTAATTCCAAAATCAGAACCCAGAAGGACGCAGCTTACCGAGTCCGTCTTCAGATTCTGTACGATGCCATGAACTCCTGTTTCAAACGCAACCAGTTCACCGTAAATCGCCTTCTCCAATCCGTAGACAGTAACAATGCCATCACTGTTATGGATTACGGTACCGGTTTCCATGACAATCGTCTTAAACTCATAGTTCTCGATTTCCCGCTTCAATACGGATATTATTTCTTCTTGGTTGATACTGCTCAAGTGCGTCACCTCTTAACCAGGGAAGCATATAGGTTGGCCAGTGCTCCCCGGATACTTTTATCAAATATGGTATTGCCGACCGTTAATATAAAACCCCCGACTAAGGAGGGATCCTCCTTAAGTTCCAGAAGAGCCTCATTTACATGATATTTATTGCAGAGCATGGCCTTCATCCTCCCAAGCTGATCCTCCTCCGGTTTCGTTACATAACAAAGTACAGCCTTGATCTGCTTTTTATCCATCAGAACCAGAGCATCAAAAGCATCAAGGATCTGCCATATCATTTCGAAGCTGCTATGATCACAAAGAACCTTCAGAAAACCACTAACCTCATGATCAAAGATGGCATCAATCACCCGGTGCTTTTCGGACTGCTTTACCTCGGGATGAAGCAGGGCGTCAGTCAGTTCTTTGCTGGAGGTTAGGATTATTTTTGTTTTTTTCATGGCTACGTCCGGTACTTTAAGCTCATAAAGTGCCTTCGCATAGTTTTCAGCCTGCCGGGTCATTTACCTGCACCTGCTTCCGAGAGGAAGTCTTCAATCAGCTTCCGATTAGTTTCTGCTGAGATATTACTCTGGATTACCTTCGAGGCAGCAAGGATAGCGATTCCGGCTACCTCGGACTTAAGCTTCTCAAGGGTCAGCCGCTGTTCCAGCTCCAGTGCCCTTCGTGTTTCTTCCTTCAGCCTGGCAGCAGCCTCAACCGCTTCAGAAAGAGACCGTTCCTGGTCCCTGGCGGCACGATCCTTGGCTTCAAGTATGATATCTGCTGCCTTCCCTTCGGCAGTCCGCAATGCCTCTTCATATTCCTGCTTTAGCAGTGTGGCTTCATTTTTCTTATTATCTGCTTCCTCCAGAGATGCTTTGACGATATTACTCCGCTTCTCCATGACCAGGGCTACCGGCTTGAACAGGAAGCGCTTCAGTAAGAGATACAATACAAGGATATTAATGATATTAACCACAAGATTTAGGTCAACCTTTAGCATCGGGAAACTTCACCAGCTTTCATCTTATCATCTTAAAAACAGAATAATCAGAATACCGATTACGAAACCGTAGATTGCGGTTGCCTCCGCCAGTGCACAGCCTAATAATAAGGCTTTGTTGATATTTCCGCTTGCCTCAGGCTGTCTGGCGATTGCATCAGCCGCCTTTCCTGAAGCGTATCCAATACCGATTCCTGCCCCTATTCCTGTTAACACTGCAATACCGGCACCGATCGCTATTAATGTCATATACAAATCTCCTTTATCATTTATTTTTGTTTATCGTGAATATAAGAATCTGTCTTCGAGTGAGCAATCTCCATTCGTTCCTTCATGAACAGTGAGGTCAGAAATACAAATACATAGGTCTGAATCAAACCATCAAAAATATCAAAATAAAAGCTGAAAGGAACCGGAACAATTACCGGTATCACCAACCTAAGCAGCTCCATGATGACAAAGGAACCTAGTACGTTGCCGAATAACCGCATGCATAGTGATATTGGCCGAATAAAGATTTCCAATATATTGATCGGCAGCAGAAGAGCCATCGGTTCAGCAAAGCTCTTCAGCCAACCCTTAAAGCCTCTGGCTCTCAAGCCGGAATATTCAATCAGAAAGATGCTCATGATGGCCAGCCCGGCGGTAATATTCAGATCCTTGGTTGGAGGAGTCACTCCGATCAGACCGAGAAGGTTAGTAACGCCGATATAGAGAGTGACTGTCCCGAGGTAAGGGATATAGATCCGTCCCTCCTCACCCAGGATATCTTCAAAAAAATTATGCAGTCCATCAACGATTGCCTCCACATAAACCTGAGAACCCGTCGGGATTAATTTCAGATTTCTTACGAATAATACTGAAAGCATTACCAGAAAAAACATCACAAACCAGGTTACCACGACGGAGGAAGCCACCGGAATGCCCCCAAAGATAGGAATCTCAAAGGAAACCTTGCTTTCCAGCTGTGACATCAGATCTTTTGCAAATTCCTCTATAAGCCTTCACCCCCCCGTTAAAAAAATGCTGATTATTATGAAAACTGGAAGATGGTAATATCGTAACCAACCCTAACCAAATTTATTAACAGGAATTAAAAAAACATGTTGTTTCAACAAGCGTACAAGTATACAATTATAGTGGAGTAATTATGTAAAGAATTGCGATTTTATCTAATCACAATTGCAGAGGAGGAAAGAGAGAAGATGGAATATCAACCCACAATAACAAATCCGGAGAAGCTCTTTGAAAAAATCAAGATGACCGAGGCATGGAAAGCCATCGGGCACCATAACCCGCTTATTGCGCAGAGGTTCGGCGCGGATCCATATGCCATGGTGTATGGGGACAGAGTGTATGTCTATATGACAAATGATATCTTAGAGTATGACGAAGCAGGTAATATAAAGGAAAATTCTTATAGTAAGATTAATAATTTAGGGTGTATTTCCTCAGATGATCTTGTGAACTGGACGGATCATGGTATCATTCAGATCGGCGGCGAAGGCGGAGGCTCTGCCTGGACGACGAATTCCTGGGCACCGGCAGCAACTCATAAGAAGATCAACGGGAAGGACCAATTCTTCCTTTACTATGCGAACAATGCAAGCTCCATCGGTGTACTTCGGAGTGACAGTCCTGTAGGTCCCTTTGTGGATCCCCTGGGCAAGCCGATGATCACCAAGGAGACAGAGAATTGTGCCGATGTAAAATGGTTATTTGATCCTGCGGTATTCAATGATGATGATGGTAAGTCTTATCTGTACTTTGGCGGTGGCGTACCGGACGGACAGGAAGAAATGCCGAATACAGCCAGGGTTGCAGAGCTGGGAGAGGATATGATCAGCCTGGCGGGAACACCGGTGTTGATCGAAGCACCTTGGCATTTTGAGGACTCCGGTATCAATAAAATCGGAGACACCTATTGCTATACCTACTGTTCCAACTGGGATAAGAGGGATAATGCAAAAGGTCCATTTGTTCCGGATATCGCAGATATTATATATATGACCAGTGACAGCCCTTTTGGCCCCTGGAAGTATCGGGGTCCTATTCTGAAGAATCCGGGAACGTTCTTTGATACCTGGGGGAATAATCATCATTGCATGGTAGAATTCAAGGGTAAATGGTATATGTTCTATCATACACAGCTGCTACAGGATGATATGGGAATTAAGGGCGGCTACCGCTGTACCCACGTGGATGAGGTTTTCATCCGTGAGGATGGAAGCATAGAGAACATCAATGCTTCTAAATCCGGAGTGAAACAACTGAAAAACCTTGATCCTTATCGGATCACAGAGGCAGAGACCTTTGCCTGGATGGGAGGCGTAGGCACCAGGAAAGCGAACATCCCGAGCGCTACCTATGGATTAGTGAATCAGGTGGTAACCGAGCTTACGACAGGGGATTGGATCGCTCTGTCAGATGTTGATTTTGGCGGGCAGGGACCGACCACCTTTACAGCAAAGGTTTCCAGTGAGTTTACAGGTAACCTGATCCGGATTACGGTGGATACTGTGGACGGAGAATGTCTGGGTTATCTTGAGGTGCCGAATACCGGAAGTGCAGAGGAATACCGTGAGATTACTGTTCCTGTGAAAGGTGTGACTGGCGTTCATAAGCTCTTCTTCACCTTCAGCGGAGAGGGCTTCCAGTTCGATTACTGGCACTTTAATCGCTAATCGATGGAACAGAGCAACGGTACAGACTTAATCACAGCTTGAGAATATGACAGCAAGTATTAGGAGGCAATCAGAATGAAGCAAGCAACGAACCCTTTGATATGGGCAGATGTTCCCGATCCCGATATGATCCGTGTCGGAGAATATTACTATATGGTCAGTACAACGATGCATCTGTCCCCCGGGGTGCCCGTCATGCGAAGCAGTGACCTGGCTGATTGGGAGATCGTATCCTATGTATATGACAGATTAGAGGAAAACGACAGCTATAATATGTCAGAAGGCAAACATGTCTATGGAAAGGGCTCCTGGGCTGCAAGTCTTCGATATCATGACAGCAGGTTCTATGTCTGTTTTGCCAGTCTGGATATGAACCGGACCTATATTTATCGTACTGAGAATATGATAGAGGGTCCTTGGGAGAGGTCCGTCCTTCCAGGGACCTACCATGATCCCTCCCTGTTCTTTGAGGAGGACGGCAGGGTATTTATTATTCATGGTAATGGAATAATCAGAATTACAGAGCTTACCCCGGATGCCTGCATGGTAAAACCGGGCGGAGTTGATCAGGTACTGGTCAATACGGTCAGAAGCACGAACCTTTTAAACTCGGAGGGCAGCCATTTCTATAAGATGAATGGAAAGTATTATCTGTTTGTCATTGAATGGCCTAAAATCGGCTCCTGCAGAAGAATTGAGTGGTGCTACCGTTCTGATTCCCTGCTGGGGGAATACGAAGGTAAAGTAGTTCTGGATGATGAATTCTGTTATGGAAATAATGGTGTGGCACAGGGCGGAATTATTGAAACCCCTAACGGTGACTGGTATGGTTTCCTGTTCCAGGACCATGATGCCGTGGGCCGTATCCCTATGCTGATCCCGATGGTCTGGCAGGACGGATGGCCAAAGCTGGGGATAGAGGGTAAGGTACCAATGGACTTGGATATCAGGACGGTGGATATGCCCTCTGCTCATATCGTTGTAAGTGATGAATTCGATTATATAGATAATGTATTAAAGCTTCCATGGCAGTGGAATCACAATCCGGATAATTCCCTATGGTCTGTTACCGCAAGGCCCGGCCATCTCCGTCTGACTACCGGAAACACAGTGCCGAATATCCTGTCCGCCAGGAATACCCTGTCCCAAAGAACCCTGGGACCTGTATTCACCGTAGAAACGTTACTTGATACGTCAGGGATGAAGCCCGGAGATTACGCAGGGCTTGCTGCCTTCCAGAACAGCTATGGGATGCTTGCCGCCAGGGTGGAAGAGGACGGTACAAAGCAGCTGATTCTTGCAATGAATGACGGCACCGGAAATCCAGCAATAAAGATAGAAATACCGTTGAATAAGAATCAGGTAGCATTAAGGATCTTTTTCCATTTTAATTCAGGAGTGATACCGGAGCTATCGGTTGTAGATACTGCTTACTTTTCCTACTCCTTTGATGGGGAGGAATGGATAGAGCTTAAGGATACACTGCATATGAAATATACCCTTGATCATTTCATGGGATACAGGGCAGCCCTGTTCTGCTATGCGACACTCCAAACCGGAGGATATGCAGACTTTGACTACTATCGCTTCGAAAAAAGGAATCCCAGGTTACCCTAACTAACATAATATTTAACCAGAGCGAACTTACCCCCCCTCTGTAACGGAAAAGCCTGCATCATATTCTGATGCAGGCTTTACCGTTACTGTAATATTTATACTGTGGCAGTGAATATATTTGTGATGTAATAGACCTTGTACAATCCGGCAGCAGTTACAGCCTGTTTCCATCAGAGGCTGGAGCCCTAATAAGGTCATAGCGTTAAGAAAGAAGGAAACTCTATTGAAAAGGATAAAACCGGCATTGCTCATTCTTACCATTCTTCTGAGTTGTATTATACTTATCACCATAGATAGAAAAAGCGATGATACTGCCACTGCACTCACCTCTGGAAAGCCTAAGCATAGAGTATACCTGATCACGATGGATCAGAGGGATCAACACTGGTTTCGTTTGAACGACGGAGCAGCTAAGATGGCTGGATTGCTTGGAATTGATTATGTATGGGTGGCACCGGAGAATAGAGATAATACGAAGCAGATTGAACTGATCTATCAGGCAGTAGAGGATGGAGCGGATCTGATCCTCCTTGCTGCAAATGATCCGGTAGCGATATCAACAGCAATAGAGGATGCCAAAGCAAAAGGAGTTCTGTTTATCTATGTAGATTCTCCAGCATATGAGGAAGCAGTTGTAACTCTGGCTACCAACAACTTTTTTGCCGGAAACACAGCCGCTGAGACGATGCTTGAGGAGCTGGAGTCCAGAGACATCGGGAGTGGTTCTATCGGGATAATCGGAGTCAGTACTGCAACTAATTCTACAATGAACAGGGAATTAGGGTTTCGTTCGGGGATAGAGAAGGACGGAAGATTCAGACTTCTGGATACGGTTTATCTGGAGGGAGACCCGGTCGCATCTGAAACTGCTGCGGCACAAATGATTGTTGAGAATTCCGATTTGGTAGGCTTATTCGGAACTAACGAGGGTTCAACCGAAGGTATGGGGAAAGCCATCAAGGCGAACAAGCCGGAGATCATAGGAATTGGATTTGACCGGTCGGAAGAGAATCTGATGCTGCTTAGGGATGGAAGTCTGATCGCAGTATTAGCACAAAATCCATATACCATGGGATATCTGGGGATGGCGGAGGCGTATGCGGCACTGGAAGGGCTGGATACAGGACCGCAGGAGCTGAATACAGGAATATCCCTTCTGCAAAGAAGGCAATAGAAAGAAATGGCTTCTTGACAATCACCACCTTTTCATTATATGATTATTTGGTTTATTAATGATTTGGAGGTTTACATTTTGGCTGATTATTCAAATGAAATACAAAAAAGACGGACCTTTGCGATTATATCCCACCCGGATGCGGGTAAGACAACGCTGACGGAAAAGCTGTTATTGTATGGAGGGGCTATTAATCTGGCTGGCTCCGTTAAGGGCAGAAAAACAGAGAGACATGCCGTATCGGACTGGATGGAGATAGAGAAACAGCGTGGTATTTCGGTTACTTCCTCTGTAATGCAATTTAATTATGAGGATTATTGTATTAATATATTAGACACACCAGGACACCAGGATTTCTCCGAGGATACCTATAGAACCCTGATGGCTGCTGATTCCGCTGTCATGGTCATAGATGCCTCAAAGGGTGTTGAGAGCCAGACCATGAAGCTGTTCAAGGTCTGCGTGATGCGGAATATACCTATTTTTACGTTCATCAACAAGCTGGACCGGGAATCCAGGGATACCTTTGAGTTGCTGGATGAGATTGAAACAGTTCTGGGGATCCGTACCTGCCCGATGAACTGGCCGATTGGATCCGGTAAGAATTTCAAAGGAATTTATGACAGGGAATCGAAGCATATCAACCGCTTCTATGCTGCTCATAACGGACAGAAGGAAGTGGACACGATAGAGGTGGAGCTGGGAGATCCGAATCTGGATCAGCTGATCGGAAGGGAAAATCATGCCGTCCTGTCCGAGGAGATAGAATTGATCGACGGGGCAAGCAGTGATTTTGATCTGGAGCTGGTTCTGGAGGGTAAGCTGACACCGGTATTCTTCGGTTCAGCGCTGACGAATTTCGGAGTCGAAACCTTCTTAAAGCACTACCTGTCCATGACGACCTCCCCCCTGCCGAGACGTTCCTCTGAGGGGAAAATCGATCCGGTGACCAATGAATTCTCCGCCTTTGTATTTAAGATACAGGCTAATATGAATAAAGCCCATCGGGATCGTATCGCTTTCATGAGAATCTGTTCCGGTAAATTCACGGCTGGCATGGAGGTAAACCATGTCCAGGGCAATAAGGTCATTCGTTTATCCCAGCCTCAGCAGCTGATGGCTCAGGAGAGAAAAATCATCGAAGAGGCTTATGCCGGTGATATCATCGGTGTATTTGATCCTGGTATCTT
>JAEZJW010000017.1 GCA_023415595.1 Bacillota bacterium | reverse complement strand
TATTGGAACCGACAAGCGGAGAAATCCTGGTCAATGGAGCGGTGCCTTACAAGAAGAGGACTCAGAATGCTCAGAATATCGGAGTAGTTTTCGGACAGCGTTCCCAGCTGTGGTGGTCGCTGCCGGTAATCGAATCCTTTCAGATCCTGAAGGATATTTATCAGGTCAATGATAAGGAATATAAGGACATGCTGGAGCTGTATTCCTCCCTGGTCGACATCGGCAGTCTCATGCATAAGCCGGTACGCCAGCTTTCCTTGGGACAGCGCACGCTCAGTGATATTCTTGCGGCATTCTTACATAATCCGAGTGTTGTATTCCTGGATGAGCCAACCATCGGCCTGGATGTATCTATGAAGAGCAAGATCAGAAAGCTGATCAAGGCCTTAAATCAGGAGAAGCAGACAACGGTAATTCTTACAACCCATGATATGGGAGATGTTGATGCCCTGTGCAGACGAATCATTATTATTGATCAGGGGTCTCTTCTCTATGATAGTGATATCGAACACCTGAAGGGCTTCTTCGGAGCCTATCGTACCGCTAAGGTAAGGCTTGCCAGAGAAGCAGAGGATTTGACCGAGGATAAGGTAACGAGGTATTCTAAGGAGCTGGAAGCTCTTCTGAAGGAAGCCTTTCCTTATACAAAATCACTTACAGCTGTGGCAAACCAGGAATGGATCGATGTCCTCGTGAACGAAGAAGAGATTTCCCTGATGAAGGTAATCAACTTCATACAGGAACATCACAAAATCTATGACATGAAGCTGGAGGAGATCTCTACGGAGAGTGTCATCAGAAAGATTTATGAAGGAGGGATACAATGAACCTCCGGAAATATGTGACCCTGACCAAGGCCGGTATGATGGAATCCCTTCAGTTTCGGCTGGGAACCTTCGTAACGGTTCTTGGCAACATCATTTACCTGATTATCATCTATTACCTATGGAAAGCAATCTATGCCTCCCAACCCATGGAGGCTATTAACGGCATGACCTTTGAAGATACGATGATCTATCTGGTATTGGCCACAGCATTGTTTTATTTTATGGAGATGTATCTGGTCTGGAGTATCGGAAGGGATATCCAGTCCGGCGCAATTATCCTTAGCCTGATAAAGCCGATGAAATTCCGGCGTTATCTTTTCTTTCAGAATTCCGGGAATCTGATCATGTCCTTTCTGATGACATTTCTGCCGACGGCAGCGATTGTTTACTTCGTGACAGGAGGAGCGATTCCTCTGGGCAGCAATTTGATTTTCTTCTTTGCCGCAGTGATCCTTGGACTGCTGATCAATTTCTTCATAGATTTTTTTGTGGGAACCATCTGCCTATATACGGAATCGATCTGGGGAATCAACATTATGAAGGAGGTAGTGGTATTATTGCTGTCCGGAGCAAGTATTCCGATTGATTTCTTCCCTGAGCCGTTAGCAAAAGCAGTCATGTTACTGCCGTTTCAGGCAATTTATCATACCCCGCTGCGACTGCTGATCCACCAGGACCTGTCCTGCGGCAGCAGGCTGGAGATGCTTGGACTTCAATTGTTCTGGGTAGTTGTTTTGGCTGCATTAACGGATTTGTTCTGGAGGAAGTCCCTGAAACAGATTACGGTAAACGGCGGTTAATGCTGGGAGGGAGAATAGGATGAAACAAGGCGGTCTAAAATTTTATTGGAATATTTATAAGAAAATACTGGTTCAGGATCTGAAGAGCAAACTCAGTTACCGGGCAGACTTTATGATTTCAACCATTGGGATTATTTTTACGAACATTGCGGCCTTTGTCAGCCTATGGATTTTATTTGGAAAGTTTCCTTCGATTATGGGCTGGAATTATAATGAGATGCTGTTTTTATACGGCTTTTCACTGATTGCCCTGACTCCGGTGCAATGTTTTTTTGATAACAACTGGAATCTACGGAATTACGTATATTCCGGCGATTTTATCAAATACTGTTTTCGTCCGATAAATTTATTTTTTTACTATATATCCGAAGTCTTTGATATTAAGGGAATAGGACAGTTCCTTTTTGGTGCAGGCACTCTGATTTATGCCTGGAGGAAGTTGGAGCTTGGTATGTCAGCGGTGATGTTACTGGAGTTGACCGTAGCCTTATTTACGGCATCCCTTTTTATGATTTCCCTGATGAATGTCGCAGCAGCCACCTGCTTCTGGATCATCAGATCCGGCTATGTAATGGTTACGGCTTTCAAATTCAAGGATTATGCAAAATATCCGGTAACGATATTTAATCCTGTGTTCCGGTTCGTATTTACCTTTATCATACCGATTGCTTTTATTTCCTATTATCCCAGTCTGATTTTTCTTAGACCGGAGCAGGTTCCGCTGTTGACCTGGATATCTCCGTTGGTCGGAATACTGTTTTTCTATCTGAGTTATCGTGTCTGGATGAAGGGTGCTATGTCCTATAACGGAACCGGATCCTGATAGGATGAAGCAAAAACAGGAGAGTTATTGAATATTACTAATTTTGGTGGAAATTAATTCAAACATATATTTGCATAATGGCAATTTAATCGTTTAAGAAATCGAAGAATTTATACATCTTATACAAAAAAAATTCAAAATAGCAATATTTGAGTAGAAAACAGCAATATTTGAGAAGCTTGTCTTGGGAGAAATTGATATAATCATTATGTTATTTTTGATAACAAAATTTAGAGGAGGGTATAACATGAAACGTATCATTGCTTTAGTTCTTACTTGCGTATTCGTAATGTCACTGGCATTAACCGGATGCGGCAAGAAGGACGACACCAAGAAGGATGACGCTGCTAGCAACACACCTGCTACTTCCGATGAGAAGAAGGATGACACAACCAAACCGGCTGAAGCAACCAAAGCACCGGAAGAGACAGCTCCTGCAGCAGAAGTCAAGGACGAAGAGGGAATTAAGACCCTTAACGTTTACAGCTTCACCAACGAAGTTCCTGATATGATCAAGAAGTATAAGGAACAGCACCCTGATTTCCCTTACGAAATCAAAGAGACAATCATCGCTACAACCGATGGCGCTTATCAGCCCGCTCTTGACGCAGCTTTAGCTGGCGGCGGCGCAGATGCTCCTGACATCTACACTGCAGAGGCAGCTTTCATCCTTAAGTATACACAGGGTGATGCTTACCAGTATGCAGCTGCATACAAGGATCTCGGCATTGATGTAGATGCTAAGTTAGCAGAAGCTGACATCGCTCAGTACACTGTTGATATCGGAACAAATCCCGATGGCAATCTTGTTGGTCTTGGTTACCAGGCAACAGGCGGCGCATTCATCTATCGTCGTTCTTTAGCTAAGGATACTTGGGGCTCCGATGACCCGGCAACTGTTAAAGATAAGATTGGTCCCGGCTGGGATAAGTTCTTCGCAGCTGCAGCTGAATTAAAGGCTAAGGGCTACGGAATCGTATCCGGTGATGGCGATATGTGGCATGCTGTTGAAGGCGCTTCCGAAAAGGGCTGGATCGTTGATGGCAAGCTTTACATTGATCCTTCCCGTGAAGCATTCCTCGACTACTCCAAGCAGCTTAAGGACAGTGGATATCATAACGATACTCAGGACTGGACAGATGCATGGTTTGCTGATATGAAGGATGCAGGCGCTCAGAAGGTATTTGGTTTCTTCGGTCCTGCATGGCTCATCAACTATGTAATGGCTGGTAACTCCGGTGGCACAAAGGCTGGAGAAGGCACCTATGGTGACTGGGCAATCTGTGAGCCTCCGGTTGGATTCTTCTGGGGCGGCACATGGGTTCTTGGTAACAAGGACACCAAGCTTAAGGCAACTGTTGGCGATATCATTGAGTGGATCACTCTTGACAGCTCCGATGCAGGTCTTCAGTATGCATGGGCTAACGGTACTCTGAATGGCCCTGGCGGCACAAAGGATACTGTTGCTTCCGGTACAGTTATGAAGAAGTCCGATGGTAAGCTTGAATTCTTAGGCGGACAGAATATGTTCGACGTATTCGTTCCTGCTGGCCAGTTCGCAACTGGTAAGAACAAGACCCAGTACGATGAATCTATCAACACCTACTGGCGTAACCAGGTACGTGAGTACACCGCTGGTAACAAGACTCGTGAAGAAGCTATCGCTCAGTTCAAACAGGACGTAGCAGATAACCTTGACGTAGTAGTAGAATAATAAACCATAAACAATGGGGCGGGCGAATGCCTTTTCGTCCGCCCCATATTTCATGACAAGTGAAGCGGCTTGCCGGTTCAGCTGTTGATAAACGTGAAGGTAAATGAGAAGGATCACAGGTAACCCCTGTGATTATCCTCTGCCCAAATGTTAAAGCCTGCATAATGCAGGACAGATATTCACTAGAATAAGAGAAACTCGTGCTTCTTTCGGATCATGGATTAAGGTATTCATGATTAACACTATGACTGCATTGAACACGCTGCTTTCATTATGATATAATTAAAGCTTAACATATAATCGGAGGTGAAAGCTTATGCGACGTAAGAGTGTCAGTTACGCAAAATATGGATATATATTTTGCATACCTTTTGTACTTGCGTTCCTAATATTTTCTTTATATCCCTTAATTTATACCGCCGTTATAGGCTTTACCGACTTAAAAGGTTTGGGTACTACGGATTTTAAGATTTTAGATGATCCTCTTAGAAATTTTCAAACCGTATTAAAGAACCCATCCTTTCAAAAGTCATTAAGTAATACGGCGATTCTTTGGATAGTAAACTTTATTCCGCAGATTTTATTAGCATTGCTGCTCACAGCATGGTTTACGAATAAAAGGCGTCAGATAAAGGGTCAAGGTTTGTTCAAGGTTCTTTTCTATATGCCAAATATTATGACAATGGCTACGATAGCTATTCTGTTCGCCACATTGTTTGGATATCCGGCGGGACCTGTCAATGATCTGTTTTTGAAGCTGGGCTGGACAAAAGAACCGGTCAATTTCCTGTTGCAGAAGTGGACAACGAGAGGTATCGTATCTTTTATACAGTTCTGGATGTGGTATGGTAATACGATGATCGTGCTGATTGCCGGTGTATTAGGAATTAATCCTGAATTATACGAGGCTGCGGAAATCGATGGTGCATCGGGAAAACAGGCGTTTTTCTTTGTAACCCTTCCGAACCTGCGAACGATTCTGCTCTTTACACTGGTTACCAGTATGGTGGGTGGTTTACAGATGTTCGATATTCCCAGATTATTAAGAGATGGTGGCCCCGATAGCGCCACACTTACTTCTGTATTGTTTATCCGTAATCAGGCCTTCAGCGGAAGCTACTTGTATAACAGAGCTGCGGCTGCAAGTATGATGCTTTTTGCTATTATTGCGGTTCTGTCCGGAATTCTGTTCTATGTCATGCGTGATAAATATGCAATTGCACAGAGAAAGATTGAGAAGAAGTATGAAAAGGAATATAAAAAATCTCTAAAACGTCAGGGAGGGCTGAAGAATGAGTAAAAGAGCCAGAAAGCCCGGAACTGTTTTGAAAGTAGTCATTTATATTGTCTGCATATTCCTTGCTATTTTAAGTGTAATGCCGTTTTGGATCATGATCATGAATGCGACCAGGGGAACCTATGAGATTCAACAACATGCAATTTCACTCCTGCCTTCTCATTTCTTAAAAAGTAACTGGGCAGTATTTGAGGGAAAGAGCTTTAATCCGATCACAGGCTTTGTTAATTCCATGATTATTTCAACTTGTGCTACAGGGTTGTCAGTATACTTCTCATCACTTACGGCCTATGCCTTGACGGCTTATAACTGGAAACTTCGTCAGCCATTCTTCTCCTTTATTCTGGCTGTCATGATGATACCGGCCCAGGTAATGGTCATCGGTTTCTATCAGTTTATTTATAAGATTGAGATGACGAATAATTTCTTACCGCTGATTATCCCGGCGATGGCTGCACCTACCATGGTCTTTTTCATGAGACAGTACCTGGTGGCGACCCTGCAGATTGATATCGTGAATTCGGCGAGAATCGACGGCTCCGGTGAATTTAAGACCTTCAACCGGATCATTCTTCCGATCATGAAGCCTGCTATGGCAACTCAAGCGATCTTCAGTTTCGTAGGAAACTGGAACAACTTATTTGTACCGCAGATTTTACTCACGGACAGTAAGAAATATACCATGCCGATCATGGTAGCCTTACTGAAGGGTGACATCTACCGGACAGAGTATGGTGCAATCTACTTGGGTCTGACCCTAACAGTATTACCGCTGTTTATCGTATACTTCCTGTTATCGAAGTATATTATAGCCGGTGTTGCGTTAGGCGGCGTAAAAGAATAAATACAAATTGCATAATGCAAAAAAATAGGACTCTCCAAGCTCTGTAGACAGAGAAGGGGGAGTCCTTTTATCATTCTAAAAGTATTAGTTGGGGATAGCTTTTGTTACAGTCAGTCCTGCCACACTTCCATCCTCAGTTTCCTGTTCGAGAATAACAAATATTTTTTTGTCGATAAACTGAGCATACCCAGTACGCATGATAATACCTGCAAACACGGATTTGATATCTTGAATTTCTACTTCAGTGTTACCATAACCCAGATCCATGTTTTCCTTTCTTGTATCAACCACTTCATATAACGTATCATCAAGGGCCCAATCATTCGAATATATGGCTAAGTTAATCAGAGTCTGATTACAATACATCTGTGTCATCATGGTAAGGGTGGAGCCGGCAAAGCTGGCATTAACACCGGTTTGTTCCCCGGATGCATCCTTATACTTCACAGCTGACCAGGTATCATCATACCAACCTTCTAAAACTTTGGGTTCACCATCCTCTGTCTGGGTCATTGAATAATGCTTTGTCTCTACCCCATCTATGGTTTCATTTCCCAGATATTTGTATTCAAAGCTCCATTGGGTAGGATCTTCACCGGCATTTTTGGTGTTATATTCATATGAGAATTCCTTGAGGGTATTAAATACTTGCTCATAACTGTCCAGAACCAGATAATCCTTGAATACAGCACTTGCTTCAGTGTCGGACACCTCCTCTGAAGTCTGATCAGCATCCTCCCCATTATCCGAATTATCGGATTCATCAGAAGAGTCTGAATTAAGAATATCGTTAAAAATATTTGATTTGTCAGAATCATCTGAATCATCAGCTTCCGAATCTTCTGACCTACCGGAAGCATCCTCAGAATTGCTGAAGACCTCTTCGTTGAAATCTTTGATTGCTTTTTTTAATTTGTCTTCAGCGGACTCCTTTTTACCGCAGCCTGCCAGACTTAGCAGTAAAGCTGCAAATAAAGCGATAAGTAAAATTTTTTTCATGTATAACCCTCTTTCCTCCAAATATTGTTTAATAATATGGTAATAATTTACAATTAAATCATACCATTAAATAGTAGGTGTTTCAACATTATTTGATTAGAAACAGGGTAATTCCGATAGCAGAATACTACATAATAATACGATACCTAATAAAATCTGATCAAAAGAGATTTCTTATCATATCGGTACCGGCGATGATCGTTCCGATCGACGCACCGATATTCGCCATAAATATAATTACGATCGTCTTTAAAAAACGGTTCCGGAAGAAGCCTTTGAAGCTGTAAATATCAGTCTGAACATTCTGGAGATCCTTTACGGTAGGTTTTTTAATCGAAGCTTCCACCAGCCCCGCAAACCAGCCGCAGGCAAGTAAGGGGTGAAGCGTTGTAATGGGTGCGGCTACAAAGGAGGTCAGAATACTCAAGGGATGTCCAAAGGATAAGGCCGTAAACAAAGCTGCCAACGCACCGGTCCATAGCACCCATGAGGATAGCTGCTGTAAGCCTGTCTGAATATTCAGAACAAAAGAGTATACAAAAAGCCCGGTAATGATAGCCGGAATGATCCACCCTGCCAGCTTTGAAGTGAGCTTTTTCGGAGGGATCTGTGAAAGCTCTTCCATGTTCTGTTCCAGAAAGATCTCATTTTTTATCCCCGGTACATGAGCGCCACCCAGCACAGCGACAACCTTACTGCCGGGGGCTTCTTTTATCTTTGATGCCAGGTGCTGATCCCGCTCACTGATCAGAATCTGTCCTATCTTCGGAAATTGTTTCCGCATTCCTGCTAAGGCAGATTCCAGCATATCCTCTTTCATTAAGTCCTGCAGTGTTTGATCGGTGATTTCTTCCTCATCCGATGCATAGAAAAAACTTACTAAAAGCTTCATCTTATCAAAGAAGTTCAGCTTACGCCAGATGCGAAGAAAAGTAGTCTTAATATTCCGGTCGGCTAACACGAGTTCCGCCCCGATTTCCTTAGCGCTTTCGATCCCCTGCAGCATTTCTCCTCCAACAGCTGTTTTCAGCTTGCTGGCCATCTTCCTCTGATAAGAGCCAAGAATCAGATTGGCTACGAGAAATCCTACTCTGTGCGACTTGATGATCTTAACCAGATCCGTATCTTCCCAAGCCTTGGGATTCATAAGATTCTGATAGCGGTCTTCATCCAACTCGATGCAAACACTATCCGGTCGTTCCTCGGAGATGACCTGTTTCACAAGCTCGACACTTTCTCTGGATACATGAGCTGTTGAAATTAAGAGAATTTCTTTGTCTTTATAGTTCAACCTTGTTATATTATCGTTCATTTATAAGCCTCCATCAGTTACTTTAACTGTAATGTCAGTATACCATGAAATCGGGTTGTGTCAACCGGAATGGGCCGGGCTTTGGAAGGAAACACCGGCTGGAAAGCAATTTAATCAAACCTGGTATTACCTGAGAAACGGAGAAATATATTAAAGTAAAACAGATAATTGGGGTATAGTATGTTTTTAATAAAATATAAGAGAACCATTCTTACCACGCTATTATTTATTTGCTCCTATTTCCTGGGTGCGGGGATAGCCGTTTTCAGAAATGCCTATGGTAAAATCGAGGAAAGCGCCGGAAGCTGGGGGCTTGGTTTTACCACAGAGGGAAGACCGCCACAAGGGAATGCTACTGCAGATGAACTGAAGAGGTATAATGCTTATTATATCGGAGATACGAATAAGAAGGTGATCTATCTGACCTTTGATGCCGGTTATGAGAACGGTCATACCGCTGATATCTTGAAGGCGTTAAAAAAACATAATGTGAAGGCTACCTTTTTCCTGGTCGGGAATTATATTGCAACAAGCCCGGTGCTGGTGAGACAGATGGTGGAAGAAGGCCATATCGTAGCGAACCATACGTTCTCCCACCCGAATATGTCCAGTATCTCTTCCCTAGAAGAATTTTGCGGAGAACTGAAGAAGCTGGAGAAGCTCTATGAGGACACGACCGGTCAGCAGATGGTCAAGTTTTACCGGCCTCCTCAGGGAAAGTATAGCGTGGAAAACCTGCAAATGGCAAAGGAGCTGGGGTATAAAACCTTCTTTTGGAGCCTTGCCTATGTGGATTGGTACAAGGATAAACAGCCCACGAAGGAGGAGGCTTTTAAGAAGCTGCTCGGAAGAATACATCCGGGAGCTATCGTTCTGCTGCACAGTACCTCACAGACGAATGCAGATATCCTGGATGAACTTCTGACAAAATGGGAGGAGATGGGTTATACCTTCGGATCACTGGAGGAGTTGGTTTCCGGAACCGAATGAAGAAGTGGCCGAAAGCCATGCTAAACTAATAATTTATATTGGTTTTTTAGTTTTAGAGTGGTAATATATAGTATATAAGTATGATTTTACGAGTAAGCATACATAACTCACTCAGGAATAAAGGAGAGACCTCAAATGACACAGGAATTCAAACTGGACCTTCAGGGAATTGATATTAGTGGACCCAAGGCTCCTAAGGATCCAACGAAGAAACGTATGCTTTTATATGTGATGATGGATACGCCGATAGAAGCATCTGCACGTAAGGACAGCAGGCCTTCGCAGGAGTTCTATTTGGATAATAGGCGTATCATCGATATGGTGAAGCTTGCCAGTGGCTTTTCGGATGAGAGTATTATTAATCTTCTGGGAGATTGTGCCGGATTTCATAAGTTAATCCACAGTATCGGTGTAACTGTTAAATCTGATGTGAATCCTGACGGAGTAGTTAATTTTATACTTCAGAACTGGGGTAAAACAAACATCTTTGAAACCGGAACCAAGCTTGAGATTTCCTGTCCAAAGGATGGTACTGAGGTGGTCTTTCGACTGGAGGACTATTCCTGGAAGGAAGAAGATGACGTCGTTGGTAAATTTGGATTTGAGTTCGATCAGGTAGGAGAGATGGCCGTTGCAACTGTCAGGCTTTTTCTACAGGATGGCTATGAGGTACCTGAAATTATAATGGAGGATCCGGTAAACTATAATTCCGCAGACTACAAAGCAATGGTATCCGGGTCCTTATTGAATCTGGGTAATACCTATCGTCTTAAGAAGGCTATCCGTAAAGCGGAAGGTGGAGATGAGGTTACGATAGCCTACATCGGTGGTTCTATCACCCAGGGCGCCGGGGCGAAGCCGATCAATACCGGTTCCTATGCATATAAATCCTATCAGATATTTACAGAACTGTTTGGAAAGGATGGCGGAGAAAATATCCGTCTGGTGAAGGCCGGAGTCGGAGGAACTCCTTCCGAGCTTGGGATGTTGCGATATGAAAGGGATGTTTTACGAAACGGGACAGTCGAACCCGATATCGTAATAATAGAATTTGCAGTGAATGACGCGGGAGATGAGACGAACGGCATCTGCTTTGAAAGCCTGTGTCTGAAGGCTCTGAATGGGCCCGGTAATCCGGCAGTCGTATTGCTGTTCAGCGTATTCTTAAATGACTGGAATCTTCAGGAGAGACTTGCGCCGATCGGATTCCATTATGACCTGCCCATGGTCAGTGTGAAGGATGCAGTTGTAGACCAGTTCATGCTGTCAAAGGACATGGGAAATGTGATATCGAAGAGACAGTTTTTCTTTGATGTATATCATCCCACGAATGACGGTCATACTGTAATGGCAGACTGCCTTGGCTATCTGTTTGCGGCTGCAGAGAAAGCCGGTGACGATCAGGCTGATGTAAATTTAAATCAGGCACCGTTCTTAGGTAATTGGTTTTCGGAGGTACAGCTGATTGACCGTAAAGAGAAAACGGAGCTGGTGAAGATATCGGAGGGAAGCTTTTCCGATACCGATCTGGATCTTCAGGCAGTGGAAATAGATGAGGATTCCGGCACTACACCACAATTTCCGAATAACTGGATGCATTCGGAAGGAACCGGGCAGGAGGATTTCGTGTTGGCGGCAGATTGTAGGAGCCTTTTACTTATATTTAAGGATTCCGGGAGCAGTGCTGTTGGAAAGGCAGATATCTATGTGGACGGTGTTTATTTGAAAACCCTCGATCCCCACGAGGTCAACTGGACCCATTGTAATGCCGTGATCCTGTTCAGGGAAGAAACGAAAGGGAAGCATGAGATCAGGATCCGCATGTCAGAAGGGGATCAGGACAAATGCTTTACTATACTTGGATTTGGTATCGTAAGATAAACCGGATAAGGGTCAAAGGCCCACTCAAATATACGCACGCGGAGGTAGACTTATGAAGAATGTCATTGTGATTGGAGTTTCCGGGGGATCTGCTTCCGGTAAGACGACAGTTGCTAATCGGATCAAAGAAGAATTTAAGGATAGCGTGGAATTATTAAGCCATGATTTTTACTATCTGCCACATGATGAGTTACCGTTAACGGAAAGAGCACAATTAAATTATGATCATCCAAATGCCTTTGATACGGACCGTTTTATTAACGATATCAAACAACTGAAGCAGTCAATGCCAATTGAGAGACCTGTCTACTCCTATGTAATCCATAACCGGCTTCCTGAGACAGTAAGGGTGAATCCGGCTAAGGTAATCATCGTGGAAGGCTTTATGATCTATGAAAACGCAGGGCTTAGGGACCTGATGGATATTAAGGTATTCGTCGATACGGATGCGGATGAGAGACTGATCCGCCGTATCATCAGGGATGTGAATGAAAGGGGCAGGAGCCTGGAATCCGTGATAGTGCAGTATACGAATACGGTAAAGCCGATGCATGAGCAATTTGTAGAACCATATAAAAAGTATGCGGATCTGATTATTCCGAGGGGTGGTTTGAACGATGTCGCGATTGACATGCTGATTCATCGGATTAAAGCGATATTAGCGGAGGAATAAAGTAGTCTTTGTGCCTAGGAATGACGTTTGCTGGTGTAAAACCACAAGCGTCATTCCTGGGCTATTCTTTACACATTAAGAACTCCTTTATTTACCGGAGTTGTATTATTCAAGAATTTCCTTAAGTAGCTCTTCGTAAGTTGCGTCCACCTTCGCAAAGTCCATCGAAGAGATATAGAAGGCTTCCAGCTCATCATGAAGCTTTTTCGCCTTCTCCACATTACTGCCGGCACTGTTTATCAGGTTCCTGGCTGTTTCCAGATTACCCGCCAGGATAGCCGCATCAGCTTCCGGGATGGGCAGCATCAGGCTGTCGAAGGAAATGCCGGAGGTACACTCTGCAGCATGGAAGGAATTTGAGGTGGTGATCCCTATCCCTAAAGATGGGAAGAGCAGATGGTCTATCTTATAGGGGCTGTCGATGGAACAGTAACAGGTGTAGACCTCCAGCTTCGCGGAAAGGGCATATTCATGGAGTTCCTCTAATAGAATGCCTGCAGCAGCGCCCCAATCATCCGGAATTACATAGAGCTTCGGGCAAAGTGCTTTTAAGGTTGTATCGAAAAACACAACTCTTCCTACGGAAACTGCACTCAGTAAACGCTTATGTTCCTCCCCCCTATTCCCTAGCGATAGCTCCCCTGTAAGCAGGTTAATCGCATCCCGGATTGCATCACGATTAATATATAAGTTGGATATGGACCGGTTGGTTTCGAGTAAGGTAGTAGCAGCAGTGATACAATAGCCAGCCATGGAATGGTATCCGGATATGATATCGGTAAGCTCCATAATCTTTGGTTTATTCATCATCAGTTTTTTCTGATCCCAGGCTTCTCCCAGGTTGATAATGACATCATAGGCACCGGGATATTTAGGATCCATGGTGTGTGGTGCGGTTCCGTCCACGATGCTGACCCGGGCATCATAATCCAGAAGCGCATCCAGAGAATCCGGATCAGAAGCACAGGGAAAGTATTCCAAACGATGTCCGTGCGCCTCCAGGACTGCTCCGATTCGCTTCATCAGAGAGCTTTTCCCACTGCCGGGACCTCCTTTCAATATGTACATTCTTCTGCCGGTCGAGGGTTCCCTAAGCTGCTCAAACAGGGGAATAAAGCCTTTTTTTGTATTACTGCCCAAAAAATATCGTATTTCCTTCTGGCTGGACATGGTTGAATTCCTCCTTCTATTTCTACCATCATTGTATGTAGGGAATGGATGATTATGAGTGTATTAGTTAATGCAGAAGTCCGATGCAATATTTTCCATAAAAATTACAAAAATTTTACTATATTAATTAAGTGTTTTATAGTAGAATAAGAGTAAGACTTGTCGAAAGTAGGGGATTCATAGGAAATGAAGAGGAATCGAAGAACCCTTAAGAAGAGAATTAAGAGGGCGATGTTTTTGACGTCATTTATTACGGTACTTTTCTTAAGCGGAATTTTCATCGTCATGTGTCTGAGTTTATCCAGGATATATGCCGGATTTCAAGCCGAAAAGGTAGCAGATGCGGTCGAGAAAGACATCAATTCCAGAAAAGCATACTGGGCTCTGGGAGTCAGTTATCTCTCTGATATCGATAAGTCCGATCCACGTACCCAGGAATGGATCGACAGAATGAATGAGAACACGGTAATCAATGAATTCATTCCTTATAACAGGGATTTTAACTATATTAATATTACGATAGAGGCGGGCGGAGAGGTCGTTTATACCAATGAGAACCTAACGGATGAGCATATCGTTAACTTTTACGAGGATACGAAGGCGGTCCGGTTAATCTATGAGTCCAACGGTACACTGGCAGGAAAAATAATCGTAAGAGTTAACCCGGAGTTTTTGATCGGAATACTCATCATCATTATATTTGTAATCACTATTCTCAGTCTGGTGGCCTTATTCATAACAAAAGTTCTCGGAATTTTCCTGATCCGGCATGCGATCAACCCGATCAATAAACTGGAAATGAAAGTGAAAGCATTGGCTGAAGGGGATCAGGAAACCGCGGTCAGTACTGAAATCATATTAAAGAAACCCCTCAGAGAGATCGAATCCCTCGCTGATTCAACAAACCGGATCATGAAGAAGCTCAGTGGATACAATGAGATCCTTGAAAACCAGAAAGAGGTTTTGGAAAACCAGAACGCAGAATTAGAAGCACAAAATAGTGAGTTGCTTGAATCGAAGCTGCAGATACAGAAGCAGCAAGCCCAGCTGATTCAAAGTGAAAAGATGGCATCGGTAGGTTTGCTGACCGCAGCAATCACCCATGAGATTAATACACCGATCGGAGCAATCAACAGCAATGCACAGATGGAAGAAATGCTGCTGAACCAACTGACGGGCTGCAGCAGTATTCAATCTGACGAAGAGTTTTCTACCTTATTAAACCAGATGATTGAGGTAAATAAGATCAATCTGATGGCCTGTGGCAGAATCATAGAAATCATCCGAAGCCTGAAAAGCTTCTCAAGGCTCGACCAGGCGGAGTTCCAGGAGGCGGATATCAATGAGGGCATCCGTAGTGTACTGGTACTTACAAATAATTTGCTGAAGAGAAGAATAACCGTACATGAAGAGTACGGGGAGCTGCCTTTGGTGAAATGCTATCCCGGTCAGTTAAATCAGGTCGTGATGAATATCATTGTGAATGCATCCCAGGCCATAGAGGGAGAAGGAGAACTCTTCCTGCGCACCTATGAACAGGAAGGATATCTTTATATTTCGATAAAGGATACGGGCTCCGGAATAGCGAAAGAGGATCTTCCGAGGATCTTTGATCCCGGTTTTACGACCAAGGGTGTGGGAGTCGGCTTAGGTTTAGGGTTATACATCAGCTATAACATCATCCAAAACCATAAAGGAGAGATTCTGGTAGTGAGTGAACCAGGCAAAGGGACAGAATTTATCATCAGGATACCGATATATAATGATAGAACTTGAGAATGACTAGAAGGTAATTGAGGAGAGTATGAGATTGAACAGAACAATAATGGTGGTTGATGATGAGAGAATGATTACGACAACCTTATCCACGATGTTTCAGCTGATGCTGAAGGAGAAGGTCATTACCTACAATGATGTGGAGCAGGCTCTGACCTGTGATGAGCTGGAGAACCAGAAGGTGGATCTGATCATTTCCGACTTTATGATGCCTAAGATGAACGGCTTGGAATTTCTCAAGAAGGTAAGGGAAAAATGTCCCGGGACAGTAACGATCCTATTGACAGGCTATGCGGATAAAGAGAATGCGATACGGAGCATCAATGAGATCGGTTTATATTATTATCTGGAGAAACCCTGGAATAATAATGATCTGATCAAGGTTGTAAAGAACGGATTGGAGAAGAAGGAGCTGGAGGACGAGCTTAAGGATAAATATCAAAAACTGGAGAATTCCAACAGAGAGATTGTCAGACTATATGAGCTTCTGAAACACGATTATACGAAGGAAACAGAGAGTACCAAGAATTTGGTGATTACGTTGGCCAATGTCATAGAAGCAAAGGACAGCTACACGGACGGACATACGAGAAGAGTCGGAACTATCAGCAGAATGCTTGGGGAACGGCTCGGAATTGATTCCGAGAAGCTGGATTATCTGGAGATTGCGGGACTGATCCATGATATCGGGAAGGTAGGTGTACCGGAAAGCATCCTGAATAAACCGGGGAAGCTGACCTGGGAAGAGTTTGAAGTAATCAAGAAGCATTCCGAGATTGGGGAGACGATCATCAGACCTCTGGATTCGTTAAAGAACTGTCTGATACCTGTCAGGAACCATCATGAGAAGCTGAATGGAACCGGTTATCCTGATGCACTTTCCGGTGAAGCAATTACGATGGAGACCAGAATCCTATGTGTAGCAGATATCTTTGATGCATTGTATTCTGACAGACCCTACCGTGAGCGGCTGCCCATGAATAAGGTCAGGGAGATCTTATCTGAGGATGTGAAAAACGGCTGCCTGGATAAAGAGGTAGTTGATGCTTTATTTGAACTGATCGATAACGGAGTAACTGAGAAGATCTTCAATTGATACAAAGGATGGTATCTTGAATATGAAGCACATAAAAAGTGATGGATTGTTAAAAAGAATAGACGGTATTTTATTAGGATTAACAGGCAGTAAAAATAATCCTTCCAGAGTCCGTTATCTTAGGTGGGCATTAATCCTTATGCTGATAGCACTGAATGGATTTCTGGTCTATATCACAGGCGGTACTCCGAGTACCCTTGCTCATCTGATGTATGTTCCAATCATTATCTCTGTGTTTCTATTCGGGGTGAAGGGCGGTATATTCAGCTCGCTGGTATCCGGAATGATTCTCGGGCCTTTGATGCAGAGTCCTGGCTCGAAAGGAATAGAATCCTATTCCTGGATCATCAGGATCATTATCTTCTTTGTTATTGTTTTCGTTTTAGGACTGCTGACAGAATATATCCGGAGGATTAACGATCAGGAGAAGAAAAAAGCATATGAGGACGCCTTTACCGGGCGGCCTAATCTGAATAAATTTAATATGGATTTTGAGGATTATCGGAAGGAACATGGACAATCCTCATGTACCATCCTGCTTTTTGAATTTACAAATATGGATATGGTGAACCGCTATGTCAGCTTTGAAATAGGGTATAAAGCACAGCTAAAGCTGCTTTCCGAAGCAGAAGCATCTTTCCCGAAGGGTATGCTCTACTTTGTTCCGCCCAATCAATTTATTATTTTCCTGCAGGACACGGAATATAAGGAGGCTTATACTCTTGCGAAGGACTTTTCAGGGAAGATGAAGCAGCCGGTCTATGTTGAGGATCTTCCTGTAGCTATCATTACCAGGGGTGGTCTGGTCAGTATTCCACTTCATGCAACCGAAACAGAGGAAATCTTTGAAAAGTTAGTAAAGGCCCTTGATCAGGCCACAAAATCACATCATGAACTGATGGCATACGATGAGAAATTTGCCAGGGAAAGCAGTGAGTTCTATAAGACCTTGATTTCCCTGTACAGGGCAGTACAGAATGACAACTTTATGCTGGTGTATCAGCCGAAGGTAAACCTTAAGAATCAGGAAATGGCAGGCGTAGAAGCATTGCTCCGCTGGAATGACAACACATACAGGAATATTCCTATTTCCGATGTGATTAAGATTGCGGAGGATGCGGAATTCATCAGCCAGATTACCAGATGGGTGATAGAGCATGCAATTATGCAGCTTAAGGAATGGCAGAGGGATGGAGTCAATACCACGATTGCAATCAATCTGTCCTCAAGAGATCTGAAGGATACAGCAATTCTTGAATTTACGAAGGAATGTATTGAAGAACATCAGATTGACCCCGGTCTTCTGGAATTTGAGCTGACGGAAAGAACCATCATTGAGGACGAAGCCACCTTATTCGGTGTCCTGCAGGAAATCAGAAAGGCAGGAATCAAGGTATCCCTGGATGATTACGGGACGGGTCATAATTCCCTGAAATACATATCTGAATTGTTTTTCCATTTTGACTATATTAAGATTGATAAACAATTCATTGATGAGATTAAGAGTAATATTATTCTTATCGAAGCAATCATTAAGGCCGCACACAGCTTTGGGATAGAAGTGATTGCGGAGGGAGTTGAGCATGAGGAGCAGCATGAGCTCATCAAAGCAATCAACTGTGATTATGTACAAGGATATTATTTCAGTAAACCATTGCCTCCTGAGAAGCTGGTTGGCTTTTCACCGAAGAGTAAGGCATGCGAATAAACAGTATGAAATACCACAGCCCTCATTACAATCAGGATAGGATCGGCAACTTGGCATACAGACAGGTTACGGTTTTATCCTCTTCATGAGGGCTGTTGTTTTAATTACTGTATTTACAGGACCACTTATGATATACTCTATTAGGACAAATGCCATAGAAAATGGAACATACATTGTAATCTGGCGACTAAATTGATCTGGAATTTAAGTAATTACATTCATTGATCTATAGATAGAGGGAGGATTACGGATATGATAAAGCAGAAAAGCATACCGGAACGTAACCTATGGGCTCAGCTTGATGCCTTACAGCTGGGCTCTAAATGGGATGAGAAGGATATTACAAAGCCTCAGATTCTGATAGAAGACGTATATGGGGACAGTCACCCGGGCAGTACCCATCTTAATCAGCTTACAGAGCAGGCGAAGTACGGAGTGTTCGAAAGCGGAGGCTTTCCCGCACAGTTTCATGTAACGGATCTTTGTGACGGCTGTGCCCAAGGCCATGACGGAATGAATTATATTCTTGCCTCCAGGGAAGCGATCTGTGATATGGTTGAGCTTCACAGCATGGCAATCCCCTGGGATGGACTGATCCTGTCCTCCTCCTGTGATAAATCGATTCCCGCTCATTTGAAGGCAGCCGCAAGGCTGAATATCCCGGCCATCTTCATCCCAGGAGGCAGTATGAGACCGGGACCCTATATGACTACCTCCAATCTCTCCGGTGACATCTCCCTGCGGCAGAAAAGGGTGGGGGAAATTACAGAGACAGAGGTAAGGGACTATAAAATTACCGGATGTCCCTCCTGCGGTGCCTGTGCCTTCCTGGGAACAGCCAGCACGATGCAGTGCATGGCGGAAGCTCTCGGTATGGCTTTACCGGGATCTGCACTGGCTCCCGCCACGATGCGTGATATCTTGCAGTATGCCAGGGAAGCAGGACGGAAGGCTCTTCTTCTGGCTGAGAAGAATATTACGGCCGGCAGGATAATGACGAAGGAGGCATTTATTAATGCCTTTGTTGTACATAGCGCCATTGGTGGTTCCACGAACGCATTGATTCACCTGCCCTCCATCGCCAGGGAGCTTGGAATCACCATTGAACCGGAGTTGGTGGATGAGATCAATCATAGGATACCCCATTTGGGGAATATTACGCCGAACGGCAAGCATGTAACAGAAGCTTTCTGGTTTGCCGGAGGAGTACCAATGATACAGTTGTTACTAAAGGATTACCTGAACCTTGATGTCCTGACCGTAACAGGTAAGACTTTGGGAGCGAATCTGGAGGACATGGAACGGGATCATTTCTTTGCTCGTAATACAGGTTATCTGGCTAATTACGGACTACGCAGGGAGGATGTCATCTTTCCGGTGGAGAAGGCTTCCGAGACTGGTTCTATTGCAGTTTTAAAGGGGAATATCGCGCCTGAGGGAGCTGTAATCAAATACTCTGCTTGTGTAAAGCAGCTCCATAGCCATAAGGGACCTGCAAGGGTGTTCAATTCTGAGGAGGAAGCCCATCGGGCTGTGGTGAAGGGCAGGATCAATCCGGGGGATATCCTCGTCATCCGTTATGAAGGACCCAGAGGCTCGGGAATGCCTGAGATGTATATGACAACCGAGGCCATCGTCCGCGATAAACGTTTGAACGGCACCGTATCCCTGATTACCGACGGAAGATTCTCCGGAGCTACCAGGGGAGCTGCAATCGGTCATATCTCACCGGAAGCTGCCGTCGGAGGCCCCCTTGCGTACTTACGGGAAGGGGACATCATCGAGTATAGTGTGGAGGAGAGAAGACTGAACTGCGTTGGAATCGATGGGAGGGAGGTATCCGCTGAGGAAGTGGCGCTCGCCTTTGCAGAGCGATCCGGGGAGGGTATCGTTCCGAGACCGTCACGAAAAGGTATCCTGAAGAGATATACCTCACATGCATTATCTGCGATGGAGGGAGCCGGATATGAATAGACCTTATGTCCGCATTTAGCTATTGGGGATTGGACACAGTAGGATTGAAAGATAAGGATGGCCATACTATGGCTGTAGAATATAAAAGAAATTGAGTAGGAAAAGGAGCAGGTGGAATGAAAGCAAAATTTATAACACCGGTGGTTACGGCCTTTGACAAGGATTTGAATCTGGACCTGCGTGCTAACCGTAATATCTGGGATTTTGTTATTCGTGGCGGTGTGGACGGAATTATTATTCTGGGCAGCACCGGAGAATTCTTTGCGATGCCGATGGAGCAGAAGAAGGAGTTCATCGCGAAGGCTACCGAATACATCAAAGGAAGAGTTCCGCTGATAGTCGGAACCGGAAGCACCAGCTTACAGGATACCCTCGAGCTTTCGCTGTATGCGAAGGCGTATGGAGCAGATGGAGTCATCATTGTACCACCCTATTACTTCTCCCTGCCGGATGCAGCCATTGAGAATTATTTCAATTCCGTAGCTCAGGCAGTTGATCTTCCGATTTACCTATATAATTATCCGGAACGGGTAGGCTATGACGTAAAGCCGGAGGTGATGCTTCGGATCGCGAAGAGGAATAAGAATGTCATCGGCTGTAAGGACACGGTAACGAATTTTGCCCATACCAGAGAACTGATTAAGAGAATTCTACCGGAGGTACCGAATTTTGAGGTGCTGTCAGGGTATGATGATTATTTTGGACATAATATACTAAGCGGTGGAGCTGGAACGATCGGAGGCTTATCCAATGTGGCACCGGAGGTCAGCACTGGCTGGGTGAAGGCCTTCCGTAAAAATGATCCAGAGGGTATGGCCTTTTACCAGAAGCAGATGGATCTCCTGTCAGGTTTATTTGATTTTGGAGTACCCTTTGTTCCTCTGGTGAAGAAGGCAATGATTCTGCGCGGAATAGAGCTGGAGGATTATTGTACGCCTCCGTTAATCCGGGCAAATGAAGAACAGACCGAGCGGATTAAGGGAATATTAACAGGCTTGACGTTAAGTTGAACGCCTGACAAGATCAGAAGCAGATGTAAGGAGGAAGAAGCATGGCAAACAGCTTTATCGTACTGGACGGGGTATCCTTTTCCTATGGGAAGAAGGTTATCCTAAGGAATCTGGAGCTGGAGCTGGAACAGGGTACTTCCTATGCGCTGATTGGGACCTCCGGCGTAGGGAAAAGCACTCTGCTAGGTCTCATAGCAGGCTTCTTAAAGCCGGACAGCGGAAGAGTCCTGGTGAATCAAACCGTGCTTACGGGACCCAGAAAGGAAACGTCCTTCCTGTTCCAGGAGCTTGGCCTTTTTCCCTGGCAGACGGTCTGGGATGCGGTTTGTATGCCATTGAAGGCTAGAGGCAACAGGGAAGGAATGACGGATAAGGTAACAGACTTACTCAGTGAGCTTGGGATTATCCAATATAAGGATAAGTATCCGGGAGAACTCAGCGGCGGAGAGCAGCAGCGGGTGGCATTGGCCAGGACACTCATCGGGGAACCGGACCTGCTCCTGATGGACGAGCCTACCTCCGCTCTGGATGCAATGACAAAGGAGCTGCTTCAGCAGCTGATCTTAAGAGAACTTGCGAAGAGGATTTCCACCTTCCTGTTTGTTACTCATGACATCGAGGAAGCAGTGCTGTTAGCAGAAAGGCTCTTGATATTGAACTCAGACGGTACGGTGAAAGAGCATAAGAACGAGTTCTATGCAATGCCGGATGCCAGGGAACAGATAGATTTTTATCAAGAATGTATCAGAATCAGATCATTATTAAACGGTGAGAGCAAAGTATGAATAATAACAAAATAAATTGTTACAATTCACTTTATAAATATTGTGCCGACGCACAAATTCGTGAGAATCGATCGTATGGAGGATTATATGAAGGTGATAAAGAGATTATATCGAAGCCAGATGATTGGTTTCTTAAGCTTCCTGCTTCTATGGGAGTTTTTACATCTTGGACTTAAAACCCATACAGTACCCTCCCCAGCGGACACCATTTCCTACATGATATCCATACCGGAGATACTGCTCAGACATTGTTTTTCGAGTATTCTGAGAGTAGGAGCAGCTATCGGAATTTCGGTCCTGTTGGGGGTTCCTTTCGGTATTCTTCTGGGTGTGAATAAAACCTTGAAGAGACTGTTTTCTCCGTTATTATATTTTATCTATCCAATCCCTAAGGTGGCATTTCTGCCTGTATTTATGCTGCTGTTCGGACTCGGAGATACCTCGAAGATTCTCCTGGTGATCTGGATCATCATCTTCCAGATCATCCTCTCTGTCCGGGACGGAGTGGACCAGATTGCACCGGTCTGCTTTAAAGTAATGGACAGTTTCTGTATCACAGGTCTGAAGAGATATCGTTATCTGATTTTACCGGCAATCCTTCCTCAGATATTCTCTGGCTTAAGAGTAAGCATCGGGATCTCCCTGGCATCTCTGTTCTTTGCGGAGAATTATGCAACCAGATACGGTATTGGCTATTATATCCTAAGTGCCTGGACGAAGATGAACTATGTGGAGATGTTCAGCGGCATCCTGGCACTTGGGTTGGTGGGGATTCTGTTATTCAAGCTTCTGGACCGGATCGAAGCTGTCTGCACCCCCTGGATGAAAAGAAGAAAAGATAATTGAATTTGTGCCTTATCCTTTATTGCAGATAAGAGAAATCTGTTAATTCTTCATAGCTGTAGCTCTTATTAATCTGTCCCTTCTCCTTGGTCCAGGCAATGATTTTATCGAACTGCTCCCGGTCAATCACACCTGCATATTGAAACTTATCTTCCATATTCTTAAGATATTCACCGATCGCTTCCGGGAACTGGTACTGCGTAAGTATAGAACTGTACTCTGACACATCCGTAGTGTTCATATAATCAATGGCTTTGTTATAGGCCTGATAGAAGGCTGTGATGTCTCCCTGACGCTGTTCCGTCATCTCCTTAAGAAACATGAGGGTTCCACCCTTAATACCGGCTTCCTTGGAGCTTCCCAACAAATGGGCTCCCTGCTTGACGAGCATGCCCGCCTGTGGTTCAGTAAAGATAACACCGTCAATCTGGTTTGACATCAAGGCCTCAGCTCTGCCGGAGAAGGATGGGATTTCTACAATTTCATAAGTAAAGTCATATTCCGCTGCAAACTCATCCATGATATACTCCAGAATGAAATTAGGCACGAGGGAGATCTTCTTCTCCTTTAAATCAGCCAGGTTCGTAATACCGGAAGCGGGGGAGGAGAGAATCTTAAAATCCTCACTGATATCGGAGGTAATCGTCATGGGAATTCCACGGTCCACAAAGCTTGCTCCGGTCATGACATCTCCAATGACTGCATCCAGTTCCTTTGCCTGGACTGCTACATTCCGGTCATTGGGGGATGAAAACATCAGAAGAGAGACCTTCACACCCGTTTCCTCGAAGAAGCCCTTCTCGTAAGCAAGGATAATCGGGATAGCGGATTCGGCAGGCAATAAACCGACCGTAATTTCCTCTCCGGTAGGAATAGGTTTCTGTGGTTCGGCAGTGGGAGAAGCAGCCTGACTGTCAGGTGCTGCAGTAGGTGCTGCAGTGGGTGTCGCCGGTTCCGGTGTCGGTGTTGCAGTATCACCTCCATTATTCTTCTTGCCACAGGCAGTGAATAATAGGATAACAGATAATATAATGAATAATGCTGCTGTTTGTTTCTTCATAATGGGACTCCTTTTGCTTATGTTGTTTTAGATTATGCTTGTTTATCTGCAGTTTAAACAAATGTATGGATATTATGTGTATTTTCGGATGTATTATTGGGACTTTTCCTCAGAATAAGAGCTTGAATTGCTCTAGATCCATGAAATATGGTATGGCATTCCGTCTTAGCAGAAGGGGGTCTATACTCCTGTCATTTTTTCCTCCTTCACTGGTAAAGGCCAGCTGAAAACCCTTCTCCCGCAGCAGTGCGAGATTGTGCTCTGCATAGAGACCAAAGGGATAGGCAAAGGTATCTGTTGCGCTGATGATGCCGTTAGCATTACACCGATCAAGATCCTCCAAGAAGGCAGTGTCGTCCGCAGCCATCATGGCGCTGGAGTTTATTGTGCTTCTGGTATGGAACAGGTCGGTGTGATTCGCATATTCGAAGATATCCTTCATCTCCTCCAGCTCAGCTCTCGTCAGACAGACGGATCTTTCCGGCTGGAACTCTTTGGCTGAAGAATGAAGCCATCCGGTAACAACGAAGGCTACGGCATGGAACTGATATTTTTTAAGTAAAGGATAGGCATACTTCCTGATCGATTGATAGCAATCGTCGAAGGTAAGCAGCACCGAGTTCTGAGGGAGTTCCTTACCGTTATAATAGTATTCCCTAACCTCTGCAAGACTTAAGGTATGAAAACCGTTCTCATACAGATATTTCAGTTGCTCTTCCAGATTCTCAAGAGTCACAAAGAGGGGTGCGGGCAGTTCATCGTTATATTCCTGCCTCACATCGATGGGAGAGGGCCGCTCCGGCTGCAGCATATGCTGTTCCCTGATTTCGTGATACATTAATGTGATAAATGACATTGTTGTCCTCCTGTCCGGCTTCTGATAGATTCATGCCGCTGATCGAAGCCAAGGATAAAGTATATCACAAATAAGTAGAAATTGGTACTATGTTAAGATTAATTATTCCTGCAGATACCGAACAAATGAATCTGATTAATAAATTGGCAACCCTTCGTGTAAAGAAAGTGCAGCAAACGGGGAGCTTATCTCCCCATACTGCTGCACGTCTGAAACTTATTTAATACCGGTAACAGTATTTACTTCAGTACCTTCGGAATAGGTGAAGGTGATCGTATCCCCAATATCAAAACGGATGATTCCGATAAAGTCAGCGACGTTGACATCAAAGATTCCCTGATTATTATTCAGAAGGATGTAATAATGGGAATTTCCTTCGATGACGCTCTGGGCAATCTTAGCGATCGTACCGGTAGCTGTCGGGAGCTCTGCATTGACATCAATACCGACACCGTTTGTTCTCATCAGCTCTACATAAGTCTTCTCACAATCATTTACCGTGTCCCCGATTGCTACAACCTGGTATTGTGCGATATTTACCATTGCATAGCTTTTCACCAGACCGGCCGCATCCTTCAGTGCCATAAAATATGTTGGCTGGTTTCCGATGTTAAGTAATAACGGGAAGGTTGCGATATAACCAAGATGCTGGACTTTACCTTCCGCGGAGGACATCGCTGAATATTCCTCTGCACCGGCTATGGTATAGAATCTGGTTTCTGCCGTTCTTTGATTCATCAGAACGAAGCCTACATTGGACTGATCAGAACCGACGGAGGTAACACCGGTATAGACCCATACATCATCCTCCAGTACCAGATAATTATAGCCATCCGTGGTCTGAAGCGCGTCCCTCTGCCCGATCACGGAGTTCCAATATCCGTGCTTTAAGGTACCATAGTAATCGTAAAGGGAGATTAAAAGCTCTGCGGAATAGACTCGGTCAACCCAGGTGGGTACTTCCTCTATGGAATAGTCGGTATGCTCACCGGTGATGGCATTTACCATGACTACTCTGCCAATGGTCTGTCCACCGAATAATCCGATGTTGTACTTCTTCACCGGACAGATCCAGAAGGGTGTCCCATCATCATCAATTTCAAAATTAATGGTATCAAAGATATAGGACGGATAATTAAATCTCAGGTACCTGTAGATATTCCTGGAGAAATGCTCTGACTCGGAATATCTGATCCCTTTCTCAAGCTTTACTAATTCAACTTCCTGCGACGCCATGTCGATACGGATATAGGCCGGAATACCCTTGTCACGGTTGTTCAGCCATTTGAAGAAGCTGCCATAGCGCAGGGGGGTTACACGTACCGGTTTATTCTGATAATTGATCTGGGTGTAGTTTTCGGCTACTTCAAATTGGGATACATACTCCATAATGCTGCCCATTTTCCTGGAGCCAAGTAAAGAAGCAGAGTCCTTATCCAGAATAGGAATATCCTTATAGGAAATCTGTTTGATATCCTCTGTGAAATTTCTGTCTTCCGGCGCCAGCAGCTTCTGATATCTTCTGGCATTGACAATCGGAGAGGAGAGGATGCTGCCGATAATCAGAAACAAAATAACAGCAACTGTAATACCGCCGGTGATCAGGATGGATTTGCGGCGAAATACCTCCTTACCGAGGAAGGAATGTTCTTTATATTCCTTACCGGCGCTGAAAACAATCGTAAGTATCGTTGCGATCAGGAAAGCCCCGATTACGAAGAACCACAGGCCCGGGGAATGGATGTTGATTGCCGGAAGTGCCAGATAGAAATAAACAAACCCGACAATACACAGGACGATGGCTAAGATCAGATATTTTATGAAACGTTTCATATGATAATCTCCTGACTTAAATTATTATTGATTCCCTCTAACTATAGCAAACAATGGAATAAAGTCAATGAAAAACAGATTAGAATTTCCTTAAATATGAATACAACCCGGTATTGCTGCTGCATTATCGTCAGACATCAATTCCGGGCTGATACTTTATCTCATAGTCATTGCATATTTCTTATCCATAATGGATATTCTCACTATTTCATTGTCCTCATTTGTATAGTATGTAATAGTAATCCAATCCTTATTAAGAGTCTTTTCATGATCCAATCCATCTAACTCCTCTTTACCCTCAAAATATACGTTATAAAAGCGATTTGAAACAATTTCATATTTGAAAGTATCCGCCACTTTATCGATATCGTCTCCTACGCAGATATTCTTGTAGGTTATGATATCCTCATCCTCTATATCGATTGCACGCATTTTATCCTCTTCATTAAAAAGGAGAAGTAGGTCGTCCGTATACTCATACCAGCAGTACCCCTGCTTCTTCACAAACATATCGTCGGCCTTACCTTCCCCCAGCTTATCCTCAACCTGCTCCAATGTATCTGAATAACTGATGATTTTTCCTTCGATAAGAATCTCGTCAGGTCCCTTGATCGTTTTCTTCCTGCAGGATCCCAATAATAATAAAATAAACAGAATTAAGATTACATAACTGATCTTTTTCATAGCTTTCCTCCCCGATTTTATGCATATTCTATTCCAGCAAGGGTTCTGATTTCGCTTGTTGAAACAGAGCAGCCTATCTTATATACTAGATATTACCATATATGTCATGATGTGTAAATAACACCGGAACTACTATGCGATGGTGCGATTGACTGGTACGGTATTGAATAATTCCAAATCCTGCTTGGTATGCTACCTCTAAATACGCGGAACTCATTACAGATAAAGGAGTGGGCAGAATAGAAATGGCCATTGGATATGCATGTATAGCAATCGGAGTTCGGGATGCCGGTATCAGCGGCTGCATCTTAAAGAACGCCGAGGAACATAGATTAAGATCCATCATAACCTCGAATTTAAGAGCCTTGGAGGTTCTGGTGGATTATAACAGAGAGAATGGGATCAAGCTTTTTCGGATCAGTTCGGATCTGATCCCTTTTGCTTCCCATCCGGTAAACCGGATACCCTGGTGGAAGGATTATCGCGAGGAGCTGAAGCACATCGGTGATAAGATCAGGGAAGCCGGAATGAGGGTTTCCATGCATCCGGGACAATATACGGTTCTGAATTCACCTGAGGTAGGGGTGGTTCTGAAGGCTGTGGAGGATCTGATCTATCATGAAAGGGTTCTCAGCTCACTTGGTATGGACCGGAGCAGTAAGCTGATTCTCCATATTGGTGGAAGCTATGGGGATAAGACCAAAGCGATGAATACCTTTCTGCACAACTATCGGAAACTGCCTCAGGAACTGAAGGACAGGCTGGTCATTGAAAATGATGATAAAACCTATAATATAAGAGAGGTGCTATCTGTCTCGGAGCTTGCCGGAGCTCCGGTTGTCTTCGACAACCTGCATCATAAGATCAGGCCGCCGGAGGAAGCTTTACCGGAGTGTGATTGGATCATAGAAAGTGGGAAGACCTGGCGGAAGGAAGACGGTAATCAGAAGATACATTATTCTATTCAGAAGGAAGGCGGGGCACCGGGTGCACATTCGGATACCGTATGGCTGAAGGAATTTCTTGCATTTTATAATGGGCTGCCGGAGCATAGGCCGGATATTATGCTGGAAGTGAAGGATAAGAACCTGTCCGCAGTCAAATGCATCCTTGGTGTGACAGATGTTCCGGCGAAAATGCTGGAGCAGGAATGGGCAAGGTATAAGTATTTCACTCTGAGCCGCTCTGCCCGAATCTATCAGGAAATCAGGGAGCTGCTTAAGAATAAGGAGACAAGATGTGTGAAGGAGTTCTATGATCTTCTGGAGCAGGCATATGTTCTGCCTGAGGATCGTGGTGCAGAGATGAATGCCGCTGAACATGTCTGGGGCTATCTGAGCAGTGACTGCAGCAGTGCTGAGAGAAACCGCTATCATAAGCTTTTAGAGGCTTATCAGAATGGGACAGGGGAGATAAGGGCAGTGAAGAACCACCTTCTGAAGGGGGCCGGGAGCAGAGACTTGGATTATCTGCTGCAATCGTTGTACTTTTATATATAGTAAAGAGCTGTTTCAAAACCTAATTGAATTTAGGGTTTTGAAAGATAACCTTAATAAAACCGGGGTGGTGTCATCGTTGTCCACGGAGAAGTTTCCTTTGGAGGTATGCGTATGATGGCAGCCGCCTGTTTCATTAAGGCGGTGCTGACGCGACCGTAGAAGGAAATCTTTCTCCGGGGATATGATGACATTACCCCGGTTATAATGAGCCTAACCCAAAACTCGACATTATAAATGGGTTTTAAAACAGCTCTTTCACATCAGTTTAATTGTTATAGGGCTCAATGGTACGGATGGTACCATCGGCATCAATTTTTAACTCTGTAAATTTCACACAGCGTTTATGATTCACACCATTTGATAAGGAACAATCATGGTAGAACAGATACCACTTATCCTTGAACTGTAAGATGGAGTGGTGGGTAGTCCAACCGATGACCGGCTCCAGGATCCTGCCCTTATAGGTGAAGGGACCCTTCGGACTGTCGCCGACAGCATAAACGATATAGTGAGTGGTTCCTGTGGAATAAGAGAGGTAGTATTTGCCGTTAAATTTATGCATCCAGGGACCTTCAAAATACCTTCTGTCCTCATCACCGGCAAGAATCGGCTTACCGCTCTCATCCAAAATAACGAGTTCCTGTGAAGCCTCCTTCAGGCTAAGCATATCATCGCTTAATTCAGCAACTCTGGGTCCAACCGCAGGCTGATCCGGTGCAGGCTCTCCTCCATTCGGGTCAAAGCTGCCGGTCTTCCATTTCTCCAACTGACCACCCCAAAGACCGCCAAAGTACATATAGGACCTGTTGTCATCATCTACGAGAACTGCAGGATCGATGCTGTAGCTGCCTTCCAGATAGTTCGGCTGAGGAGTGAAGGGACCTGCAGGATTCTTACTGGTGGCCACACCGATACGGAAGATGCCATCCTTATCTCTTGCGGGGAAGAACAGGTAATAGGTACCGTTCTTATAAGCAGCATCCGGTGCCCACATCTGCTTGCTGACCCAAGGTACATCTTTCATATGAAGAGCTTCGCCATGGTCTACGCAGGGGGAATTAATGTCATCCAGTGATAGGATATGATAATCCTCCATTTGATACTGGTCGCCGTTGTCATTGTCATCAACTTCGAGGTCCAGATCATGGGAAGGATAAATATAAAGCTTTCCTTCAAATACATGGGCTGACGGGTCTGCGGTATAGATATGGGTAACCAAAGGCTCGTTAGGTTTAGTTAATTTTTCCATTTTGCTTCTCCTTGTCACTATAATGTAATAAAACCTAAATCCATTATATCAAAGGAAACAAAACAATCAAGGAAAATCCATAGCAAAAATACAAATATGTAATATTAGAGCAAAAGAATTTACAATATTTATCATTTATTCCTGTATATAGGAAACGACTTTGAGGCCTACTTATGATTCCACATCGGAGGCTTCCGTCATCGAATGGAAGATAGCAGTGGCCATGGCATTTAATTCACCTTCCTGTTCCGGCTTTAAGGAAGACTTAATCAGTATAGGATTTGAAATAACCATGTAATTTACTCCCGCATTTAAAAGTGTCTCCATGGCATTAATTGATGCGTCCAGCCAGGTATGATTCCCGATCAAGGCTATTTTACGGTTTTTAAATCCAAGCATTGTCAAATCCCTCAATAAATAATCCATTAGGGGAAACAGATGCATATTATAGGTGGGAGCAGCAAAAACAGCATGGCTGAACCTCCAGAGGTCCGATATAATAAAAGACGAATGAGTTTTTGACACATCATACATTCTGATATTCAGCACTCCGAGGAGCGAGAGCTTATTGGCCAGCAGTTCAGCTGCCAGTTGTGTGTTTCCGTACATGGAAGCGAATACAATAACAATCCCGGTGTCCTCCGGTTCGTAGCGGCTCCAAAGATCATAGAGGGACAGGATATAGCCGACATTTTCGGATCTCCATATCAGTCCGTGCAGCGGACAGATCATTTGGACCGTTAAACCGGAAAGCTTCGTTAAGACGGATTGAACCGGCATACCAAAACGGCCTATGATATTCGCGTAATATCTCCGGGTTTCGTCCGGGATGTATTCTGCCTGATCATAGAATAAGTTTCCCGTGATGACTCCGAAGGAGCCGAAGGCATCGGCTGAAAATAAGATCCCCTGACTCGTTTCATAGGTGAACATTACTTCCGGCCAATGGACCATAGGCGCCATAATAAACCGGAAGTTGTATTGCCCTGTGGAAAGCTCTTCACCCTCTGAAACCTCCAGATAATTCGCACTAATGTCCAGGGGATAAAACTGTTCGTAGTATTGAAAGGTTCTTGCATTGCCCACGACCTTTACCTCAGGATAGAGGCGGACAATTTCTTCTATCCTCATACTATGGTCCGGCTCCATGTGGTTGATGATCAGATAGTCAAGGGTACGCCCATTCAGCAGGAAGGTAATATTCTCTATAAACTGGTCATTGGCAAAGCCGTATACAGTATCGAAAAGTAAAGTATTAGTGTCAAGCACAAGATAGGAATTATAGGTTATACCATTGGGGAGAGGATGAATATTCTCGAAACGTTCCAGTTTCCAATCATTTTCACCCACCCAGAATATCTGAGGCATGATTTCCTGAACGTGATACATGGGAACCTCCTTTATATCATAAATAATTTTTTGGACATAGTGATTACGGTTCATTTTATGTCGTCGGATATCCGAATAGTACTTAATTAGGAATGGGATATTTCATAATCAGGCGGATTTATGGCGATGATATTTCTATCATGTAATAAAGAGAAAGAACTTCAGAAGGGATGGAAAAAGGGTACATGGAGGTCAAAACGAAAATATTTGAATATGGACATCAGGAGATGGAGTACCTGAAACAGGCGGACTCAGAACTGGGAATAGCGATAGACCGGATCGGTAAGGTGGAACGTGTCATCATACCGGATTTATTTCCTGCCTTGGTTTATGTAATCATCGGACAGCAAATATCTCTGAAGGCAGCCCGTACTGTCTGGGCCAGGCTTCAGGATTATTTTACTGAGGTGATCCCCGAGGTTTTGGCAGAGGCTTCCATAGAGGAAATACAGGCTTTGGGGATGCCTACAAAGAGGGCAGGTTATATCAAAAGTATCGCCCGGACGATTGCGAGTGGAGAATTTGATCTGGGCAGGCTGTATCAGCTATCTGATCAGGAGGTAATCAGAGAACTTTCCAAACTGAACGGGATCGGGGTTTGGACAGCAGAAATGCTGCTGTTGAATTCCATGGAGCGTCCAGACATCGTTAGCTTTGGGGATATCGCTATCCGAAGAGGTATGATGATGCTCTATGGTCTGGATTCACTAAGCAAGGAACAGTTCATGGAGTATAGAAGCCGTTACTCTCCCTATGGTTCGGTCGCATCGATCTATTTATGGAGAGTCTCCTACGGTGAATGAAATAATAAGACGGGTTATTTGTTACAATTATTACTCTTTTAACGAAATAGCGTAAATAATAGATTTCATAACCTGTATTTGAGTTGTAAATTTATAGAATTATGGTATAATTTTTGTAAATAGTTTGTTAAAAATATATCAGTCAGACGATATAATCATATTATGTATATTATCAGAGATTAAAAAACTATTTGGTATATTATCATACAAGGAGGTCCAAAATGAGTGAAAAAGTTGTGAATTGCAGCAGCTGTACACAGGAGGAAAAACAAAAGTATGACGAGATTACTAACATCATTGACCTTTACAAGGACAAGGAAGGCAGCCTCATTCAGATTCTTCACCTTGCACAGGAAATCTACGGTTACTTACCCCTGGATCTGCAGAAATTCATAGCAAGCTCTATGGATAAGCCCTTGTCAGAGGTTTCCGGTGTCATAACCTTTTATTCCTTCTTCTCAACGAAACCAAGGGGACAGCATACCATCCGGGTCTGTTTGGGTACTGCCTGCTATGTCAGAGGCGGTAAGAAGCTGGTGGAACGTTTGCAGGAGCTTTTGGGGATTCAGATCGGAGAGACAACAAAGGATGGAAAATTCACCTTTGAGATTGCCCGCTGTATCGGTGCCTGCGGTCTGGCTCCTGCCATAATGATTGATGATGCTGTCTATAAACAGGTGAATGTGAACAAATTGGAGTCCATTCTATCCAGATATTGAGAATGCAGGAGGTGGTTTAAGTGTTGGAAATGAAAATCAATCGGGAAGAAGATTTAGAGATAATTAAGCAGGATTATCTTAAGAAATTAGCAGGCTATAAATATCAGATATTAGTATGCAGCGGCGCTGGCTGTGTCTCTTCCAACTGTGCGGAGGTCAAAAATGCATTTCTGGAGGAGATAGAAATAAATCAGCTTCAGAAGGAGGCAATCGTATATGAGACCGGTTGTATGGGGACCTGTGCAGTCGGACCCGTAGCCTTAATCCTCCCTGAGAACATCTTCTATACGGAATTAACACCGGAGAAGGCCCGTGAAATTGTTCAGAGTCATATTATGGAGGATAAAATATTAACAGAATATACGTTCTTTGATTACTCCCTACATAAGCATGTTCCGAAATTGGATGATATTGATTTCTTTAAGGAACAGGTAAAAATCGTCCTGCGTAACTGCGGCAGAATGGAGTATTCCAGTCTGGATGCTTATATCGCCAGGGACGGGTATCAGGGGGTTGCGAAGGTATTGAACGGAATGAGCCGGGCAGAGGTCGTAGAAGAAGTAAAGAGGTCGGGTCTTAAGGGACGTGGCGGTGCAGGCTTCCCCACGGGGATTAAATGGGAGTCCGGTTATAAAGCGGTCAGTGAACAGAAATATATTCTCTGCAATGCGGATGAAGGGGATCCCGGTGCGTTCATGGACCGAAGCCTGATCGAGGGGGATCCCCATACCCTGATTGAAGGGATGATGATCGGAGGCTATGCGATCGGTGCTAACATGGGCTATATCTATGTCCGGGCAGAATATCCGATTGCGGTGGAAAGGCTGACGAAAGCCATCGAGGAAGCCCGAAGCCGCGGACTGCTGGGCGGAAGGGTACTAGGGACGGAGTTTGAATTCGATCTGGAGATCCGGATCGGTGCTGGTGCGTTTGTCTGCGGAGAGGAGACGGCCCTGATGTCCTCCATCGAAGGGCGCAGGGGTGAACCGAAGCAGAAGCCCCCGCTGCCATTCCAGAAGGGTTTATTCGAAAAACCTACCATTATCAATAACGTTGAGACCTTTGCTGCCATTCCTTCCATAATTCTGAAGGGCGGCGAATGGTATGCAGGCTTTGGAACCGAAAAGAGCAAGGGAACGAAGGTCTATGCCCTTGCCGGTGATATCGTAAATACCGGAATTATAGAGGTTCCAATAGGCAAACCGCTGGGTGATATCCTGTTTAATATCGGCGGAGGCATCAAGGATAAGAAAAAGTTCAAGGCTGCCCAGATCGGTGGTCCCTCCGGAGGGTGCATCACCCAGGATAACCTGAATGTATCGACCGATTATGAGAATATTACGAAGCTGGGTGCCATCATGGGCTCCGGCGGCCTCATCGTAATGAATGAGGATTCCTGCATGGTGGATAATGCCAGATACTTCATGGATTTCATTCAGGATGAATCCTGCGGTAAATGTACTGCCTGCCGTGTCGGTACGAAACGCATGCTGGAGATTTTGGAACGGATCACCCGTGGTGAGGGACAGGAGGGGGATATTGAGCTGTTAGAGGAGTTGGGTGAGACAATCAAGGATACCGCCATGTGCGGTCTCGGCCAATCAGCCCCGAATCCGGTATTAAGCACGATCCGTTATTTCCGCCATGAATATGAAGAGCATATCAAGAATAAATACTGCCGTGCCGGCGTCTGCTCGGAGCTGTTCATCTCACCCTGTGAGAATACCTGCCCTGCGGGTATCAATGTACCCGGATATATGGCATTGGTGGCTGCGGGAAGATTCCTGGATGCCTATCAGCTGATCAGGCAGGAGAATCCGTTCCCTGCGGTCTGCGGAAGGATCTGTACCAGGCCCTGTGAGATGAAATGCCGCCGCGGCACTACGGATGAAGCGATTGCAATTGCGGATATCAAGAGATTTGTTGCAGACTATGCCTATAAGAATGAGAAGCCCTATGAGCAGGATGTAGTCTTCCCGAAGAATGGTAAGAGCGTAGCGGTGATCGGTGCCGGAGCCTCCGGACTGACCTGCGCCTATTATTTGGTCCGTATCGGTTATTCTGTCGATGTATATGAATCAGAGCCGGTGGCAGGCGGTGTCCTGGCCTTCGGAATTCCGGAATACCGTTTGCCTAAGAAGGTACTCGCCCATGAGATAGAGCTGATCGCACAGACGGGCGTCAATATCGTACTGAATACGGAGATCAAGAAGGATACGGATTTCAAGAAGCTGAAGATGAAATATGATGCAGTCTATGTTGCCACAGGAACACAGTTCCCGCAGAAGGTCAACATCCCCGGGGAAGATCTTCCTGGAGTACTTCACGGCATCAATTTCCTGAAGGATGTGAATCTTGGGCATAAGGTGAAGCTAGGGAAGACCGTCGCAGTCATCGGTGGCGGTAATACTGCGATCGATTCAGCCCGTACTGCTTTAAGACTCGGTGCGAAGAAGGTTATGATCCTATACCGCAGGACTTTAGATGCGATGCCTGCTTCTGAATATGAGATTCACGAGGCAGAAGCAGAGGGTATTGAGATCCGAGAACTGGTGGCTCCGGTGAGATTCATCGAAGGACAGGATGGATCCGTAGCGAAGGTGGAATGTATCCGTATGCGGCTCGGTGAATTCGATAAGTCCGGCAGAAGAAAATCCGTACCCTATGAGGGCACCAATTTTTATCTGGAGGTTGACTCCGTAATCCCTGCAGTCAGCCAGTATACGGACCTTCCCTTTATCCGTAAGGAGGAAATCACTGTGACTCCCTGGGGGACCTTTGTCATTGATGAGGATACCCAGATGACGACCATGGGGGGAGTCTTTGCCGGCGGAGATGTCACCAGGGGTCCGGATACTGTCATTCAGGCAATCGCAGACGGTAAGAGAGCAGCAGTTTCCATAGATAAATTTCTCGGAGGTAAGGGAATCTTAAATAAGGGAAAGCCGATTGACACCCCCGACCAATTTGATGAGGATGAGATCGTTGCCCATGAACGGTTCCCGATGGAGATATTAGACCCGGAGAAGCGGACTGGTTCCTTTGATGAGGTAGTTCTTGGTTACCATAAGCTGAATGCCATGGCGGAAGCGATGCGGTGCCTGCATTGCGATAGGAGATAAAGCCGATCAAAAACAGGATCGGCTTGACAAAAAGTACTCACGTACTTTTCGCAGGTCTTGAAATAGATGGAGGTATTTTAATGATCAATTTAATGATAAATGGGAGAAAGGTGACAGCAGAAGAGGGCATGACGATTATGGAGGCTGCCAAGGCTAACCATATCAGTATCCCGAATCTCTGTTATCTGGAAGGGATTCATAAACTGGGAGCCTGCAGAATATGCGTTGTTGAAGTGAAGGGGGCGAAGACGCTGCAAGCCTCCTGTATGACACAGGTCAATGAGGGAATGGAGATACAGACGAACTCCGAACGGGTAAGGAAAGCACGCAAGGTTCTCTATGAGTTGTTGCTTTCCGATCATACGAAGGATTGCTTAAGCTGTAAGCGGAACTTAAGCTGTGAGCTTCAGGAGCTCGGAAAAACACTGGGTGTGGAACATACACGGTTTGAGGGAGAACATGCGGAACGGGGCATTGATACAGCAGTCTCTATCGTAAGGGATATGTCAAAATGCGTTCTGTGCAGGCGCTGCGTAACTGTCTGTAACCAGATCCAGGGGGTCGGAATCCTAAATGCACAGAACCGTGGCTTTGATACGGTCATCGGACCTGCGATGGAGCTGCCGATCGGTACGGTGGACTGCGCCTTCTGCGGACAGTGTACCGTAGTCTGTCCGGTAGGTGCCTTGAAGGAAACCGACGCTACCGAGAAGGTCTGGAGTGCGCTCCATGATAGGACGAAGCGGGTTGTGGTACAGGTAGCACCGGCAGTCAGGGTCGCGCTGGGAGAAGAATTCGGGTGTGAACCGGGTACATCGGTCACCGGTAAGCTCGCTGCCGCCCTGCATGCCCTTGGCTTTGATGATATTTTTGATACGAATTTTGCAGCAGATCTGACGATTATGGAAGAGGGAACGGAGCTATTGATCCGTCTTAAGAATGCTCTGACCGGTCCGGGTGATACCTTGCCGATGATAACCAGCTGCAGCCCGGGTTGGATCAAATATGTGGAGCATAAGTATCCGAAGAAGCTGGAGCATCTGTCCTCCTGCAAATCACCCCATAAGATGCTCGGAGCCCTGGTGAAAACCTATTATGCCGAGAAGATAGGGGCAGATCCGAAGGATATCTATGTGGTTTCCGTCATGCCCTGTACAGCAA
>JAEZJW010000189.1 GCA_023415595.1 Bacillota bacterium | reverse complement strand
GCTATATCGATTACAAGGATTATATCTCATCTGTAACATTATGGGGTATCAATGATCAGCATTCCTGGCGTGGATCGCAAGAACCATTGATCTATGATAGAAATTACAACGAAAAGGATTCTTACTGGAATATTATTTCTGTTGGTTTAGCTGGAAAATAGATAATCAGCGTAAATGATTTATTAACAAAGAGGCTTAAGAGTCAATAGGGAAGTGCACCTCAAATGCTAGATAATAATCTAATGTTTGGAGGTGCACTTTCATATCCACAGGAAGCTAAACTTAATGCTGAATTAGAAATTAGCCTTATTCTCAACAAAAAAGGGAGAGCCGGAAGGCTTTATAAATAGGGAGTTTCAGAGTATTTATCCTATTTATTAAGTAAAAATAAAACGCATAAATTAATTAAAATTGTTATTAATATACAAAATCAGCCCAAATAAAAATATTTTGTATTTGTATCAACTAGCATATTGACAAAAGAATTGCTTGTATGTATAATAAATTTATGCAAAAAAGCAATAAACCATAATAAAGACAAAAGTCAATATGTTTATTTTTTTTAGCCGCACCTGTATGACAACCAACATCTGATAACTGATGGATAGCGTGGAACAAGTTGATGAGTAATAATTGGAGCGATAGTAGCATTGAGGCATTTAGAAGAGTCGTTTTTAATGGTAATCGTCTTAATGTAATAAAGAAATCAGATAAAAGAGGAAGCCTCATTGATTAAACCGATTAAAAAAATAAATATCAGCGAAGAAGTTTTTCTTCAAATGAACCAGCTAATCATAGAACGGGAGTGGAAGCCGGGAGAGAAGCTTCCATCCGAGAGTGTGCTGTGTGAGAATTTTGAAGTAAGCCGAGCTACTGTGCGAAATGCCCTTCATAAACTGGCGGCTTTGGACATAATTGAAACCAGGCTTGGAGAAGGGTCATATGTAAAAAAGCTTGACGATAGTCCTCTCTTTAACAGACTCATGCCAATCGCTTATCTTGAAGATAACTTTGATACTATATTGGAGTTTCGACGTGAGATTGAATCGGGTACCTGTGCAATAGCAGCTGAGAAAGCTGATGAAAGGGATATAAGTGAGCTACGAATGATGCTCAAACAGATGGAAGATTTACAAGATGATTTAGAGAAGCTTGCTATTGCGGATCTTGATTTTCATTATAAAATCGCACAAATCACACGCAATGCATTGATTATAAAAACATATGAAATAATTGCTGATATTTATAGTTCTCACATGAAACGAATGGTTAAAAACATGGGCGGTGAGATCGGAATGTTCTACCACAAAAACATAGTGGATCACATAGAAGCAAGAGATGTTGATAAAGCAAGGGATGATATGCGCAAGCATATAGTAACAAACCAAGACTTTATCAAATGGAACAGAGTTGATACTGAAAAGTAATTATTCGAAAGAAGAAGAGAGGTGGTAACGAGAAGATATTTGATTTAAGTTGGTATAGCAGAAACAACAATAGTAGAAAGGGGTATTACACAAAATGTTTAAAAAACAAATTGCACTATTCTTAGCAGCATGCATGATCGTATTAAGTTTAGCAGGGTGCTCAGGTTCATCCAAAAATTCAACAAATGATGACAAAAACGCAACAACAAATGAAGGCAAAGAAGACAATGGGACAACAAAAGGAGATGCTGCATCAACCAGTGATCCGGTTAAATTCTTAGCTTATGCTTGTATTTCCGGTAACAATGCAGAATCCGGACGTCAGGTAACAATGGCGGCTGAAACAGCTGAGTGGTACATAAATAATAAGCTTGGCGGCTTCCCCTCCCTTGGCGGACGTAAAATTGAAATCGAAGTTCTTGACTCTACATCTGACGCTGCAACAGCTTCCCTTCCTTTGGAAAGAGCACTTTCTGCAGGCGGCTATACAGCTGTAATTGGTAACTCTACATCATCTATTGCACTTACAATGTTACCAATTCTGGAAAAATACGAAATTCCTGCTATCACAGGTGCAGCAGCAAATAAAGCAGTTACTGATCAGGGTTCCAGCTTTGTATTTCAGCCTGCAGCGACCTCTAAATCCTTTATTCCTACACAGTTAGACTTCCTGGAGGAGTATGCTGCAAAATTAGGTAAGGACATTAAGGATCTTAAACTTGGATTAGTATACGCAAACGATGCTTGGGGAACTGACCAGGCAAACAATACCAGAAAGCAAGTAGATGAACGTGGGTTAAATCTTACACTGGATGAATCTTACGAAATCAACTCCTTTACAGATGCTAGCCCTCTGGTTACTAAGCTTAAGAATGCAAAAATTGATGTTATTCTTCCCAGCTCTTATCCTAATGACATCAAGTTGATTTTTACAGCTAAGAAATCCTTAAGCTTCAGTCCTCTGGTTGTAGGCGGCGGAGCAGCTATGACATGGCCTTCTTTATATAAGGATTTGGGCGATGATGTAAACGGAATTACCTCTGTTGACTCCTGGTGCTGGGATCAGAAGGGCGCAAAGGACAACGTTCAGTGGATGGAAATGAATGACTATTATGAAAAGACCTATGGAGAATTCATTCCTGGACAGGCTGGTCCTACCTTAGCTAGTATCATGCTGGCATATCAGGCAATTGAAAATATTGCTGATACTGATCCGGTAAAAGTACGTGATGAGCTCAGAAACTTAAATGCAGATAATAGCGCATGGTTTAAAGTTCTTAATGGAGCTGGTGATTTTGATAATGAAACAGGTTCAAATACCGGTGCTAAAGCTATCGTAATGCAGTGGCAGAATGGTAAGCCGACAACTATTTTCCCTGAAGAATATGCTTCTTCTGTGCTACTTAATCCAGAAAACATGCAACCATACTAAAATTTATGACTGAGAATTCCGGGATTTATCCCGGAATTCTCTAAAAAAGGAGGATAAAGTGGTTCAGATAATAATTAATGGATTGCTTATCGGCGGTGTTTACGCATTAATTGCAGTTGGAATCACCATGATCCATGGTGTAATGAAGATTGTAAATTTTGCACAGGGAGATTTTTTGGCAGCTGGTATTTATCTGACCTATGCCATGTACTCAATTCTTCCTGAGGGAAGTGTGCCATATTGGCTACTAATTCCAGTGGGTGCCGCCATGTATTTATTAGGCTGTATTATATATACGACTTGTATAAAAAAGGTTATTGGTAAGGGAGATAGTAATTATATACTACTTACAATTGGGTTGTCCTATTTGCTTCAGAATACAATTCAATTAGTATTTGGTCCGGATTTTAAAAGTATTCCGGTTTCCGATAGCTTGCGATATGGAGCAATTAATATAGGAGGAGTTGCTATTTCGGTTCCGAGATTGATCGCTTTTACTGCAGCCGCAATATTTGTTATATTTATAAACTGGTTCTTAAGCCGAACAGATATTGGACGTGCGATGCGTGCTACTTCTGAAAATAAAGTAGTTGCAGAGTCTTTGGGTATAAAGACAGGACTTACTTATGTAACTGCTTTTGCATTGGGAACAGCATTTGCAGGTGTTTCAGGATTATTAGTATCACCTATGTTTCTTCCTTTCCCCAAAATAGGTGCACAATTCTCTACAATTGCGATGTCTGCAATGGTATTAGGAGGCTTGGGAAATATAAAGGGTGCCTTGGTGGGTGGACTTATTATTGGACTGGTTGAATCCGCCAGCAGCTCATATTTAAGTGTTAATCTTTCTCAGGCGTCTATCAATATCGTATTAATGTTGGTACTAACATTTAGACCATATGGTCTATTTGGTGTGAAAGGACGGGTAGCGTGATGATAAAATTAATTAAGAAGCATCCTATCGTGCTACTTTTTATGGCGATTTGTGTATTATTTCCTCAAATGAGCCCCAATCAGTATTTTGTCCGTGTTTTAATGGAAGTTTTCTTCTTTGCAGCCATGGGAAATGCATGGAATATTATTGGTGGATTTGGTAGGCAAACATCCTGGGCATCCTCTGTATTTTTTGCCGTAGGCGCTTATACCAGCATTATTCTGTTTACAAGATATGGTGGAATTTCACCTTGGATCAGTGTGCTTTTGGGTATGGCATTAGCTGCAGGTCTTGCGATCATTATAGGATTGCCGTGCTTTAGGCTGAGAGGCGTATTTTTCTCAATAGCAACGATTGCATGTACAACTATTTTTCGTCAGCTCTTAATATACTTTGAAAAATTTACAGGCGGTTCTTTGGGACTTTCTTTTAAAATAAGAAAAGGAAACAGCTTGTGGAACTTACATTTTATGAGTGATACTCCATTTTACTATATCGCATTTATATGGATGATTATTACTGTAGGAATTGTAATATATATTGAACGTAATAGACTGGGATATTATCTGAGAGCTATTTGTGAAGATCAGGACGCGGCGGAGTCTTTGGGTATTGAGTCAGCTAAGGTAAAGCTTAAGGCATTTGTAATCAGCTCTATGATGCTTGCCTTCACCGGTACTCTATATGTATTTAAAACAGGTTTTGCAGAACCAAATACGCTAGCTTCCCAAGACATGGCGATAAGAATAGGTATCGTAGCTATTCTGGGAGGTATGGGATATATTTGGGGTCCTACCTTAGGCGCGCTGATCAGTGTGTCCCTTCTTGAACTCTCCAACGCATATCTGCAGGATTTTGGTGGCGGTGCAGCCGGTTGGGCATTATATGGACTCTTGATTGTTCTAATCGTTCTGTTTAAGCCGAATGGACTAATTTCTCTTTTTGATGACCTGAAGGGTAAGAGGAAAACCAGGATGAATAACCGGAAAGGAGAAACAACATGATGCAAACTCATAAAAAGATTATGGAATTAAAAAATGTTGATAAATCCTTTGGCGGCGTACATGCGATTAATGATCTGAGCTTTAGCATATATGAAGGTGAAATACTGGGACTGATTGGTCCTAACGGCTGTGGGAAATCCACTTCTGTAAACCTTATGACAGGCGTATACACGCAGGATAAAGGTGATATTATTTACTACAAGGAAGATGGAACTGGAATCTATCTTAAAGATCAGCCTGTAACTTTTCGCGCAAAGGCTGGTTTGGGACGTACGTTCCAAACACCAAAGCCTTTCAGTGATCTGACTGTATTTGAAAATATCTACACGATCGCAATGTTATATAACAATTCTATGAAGGAAGCTTATAATACCGCAGAGGAAATAGTCAATTTTGTGGGTCTTGCCGATTTAGCAAAAAGCAAGTGTGAAAAGCTGCCGATAGAGAAACGTAAATGGTTGGACATGGCGAGGGTGTTAGCAATAAAGCCAAAAGTGCTGATGCTGGATGAATGCTTGGCAGGCCTTACCCCAAGCGAAATGGATGATAGCCTTGAAATGGTGCGCAAAATCAATAAGCGTGGTATTACAATACTGTTTATAGAGCACGTTATGACTGCAGTTACCAAACTCTGCAGCAGAGTTGTTGTAATGGAAGAAGGGCATTTTATGACTGAGGGAGACCCGCTTGAGGTTATGAAAAAACCCGAGGTTATAAGAGCTTACTTAGGGGAGGGCTATCAAAATGCAGATGCTTAATATAGATAAACTATGCGCTGGTTACGGCGATTTAAAAATTCTGTTTGATATTGACCTCACAGTAAATGAAGGAGAAGTTGTAGCTTTAGTTGGATCTAACGGAGCAGGAAAAACAACTATTCTTCGTGCTATTTCTGGTGTAGTAAAAGCAAAATCAGGTTCAATTTCCTGGTTTGGTGAAAGGCTTGATACCAAAGCAGCCTATAGCAGGGCAGAAATGGGTATCGCCCATATCCCACAGGGACGAGGCGTTTTAGGTACTCTTACGATAAAGGACAATCTTTTTCTTGGTTCCTATACCAAAAGAACGAAGGAGAAAAGAAAAGATCTTCTGGAAAAGGTTTATTCAACTTTCCCGATTTTAAAGGAAAGAGAAAATCATCTTGCAAGTACATTAAGCGGTGGACAGCAGCAAATGCTTGCCATTGGCAGGGCTATGATGATGGAACCTAAACTCCTGATTCTGGATGAACCATCCCTAGGTCTGGCACCTATCGTAATTGAGGAAGTATTTAACATCTTGGATAATTTAAAAAAGCAGGGAACCTCGATGCTGATCATTGAACAGAATCTGGTTAAGGCTCTTCAAATAGCACAGAGGGGATATGTTTTGGAAACAGGAAAAATCACGCTATCTGGTGACAGCAAGGAATTACTGAATAATCCTGATGTGCGTAAGGCATATCTTGGTATTGCATAAGATATCTTTAAAATAAATGAGAAAGAGGTAGCTTTATGAAAGCACTAATGTATCAGGGGCCAAAAATATTGGAAGTTGTTGACATTCCAAGGCCAATCCCCAAAAAAGGTGAGCTTCTTCTAAAAATTAAAGCATGTGGCATTTGTGGCAGTGATGTTCACGGATACTTAGGGATTACCGGAAGAAGATTAGCTCCTATGGTAATGGGACATGAGTTTGCTGCAGAGATCGCAGAGCTTGGTGAGGATACAAAACTCGGGTTCAAGATTGGTGACAGAGTAGCAATTCAGCCCTGCGTGTCATGCTGGGAGTGTGATAAATGTAAAGAGGGATATAACAACGTATGTGAGCACCGTAACTTCATGGGAGTACTGGACTATAATGGTGCAATGACAGAGTACATGTGTGTTCCTGAAAAGCAGGCTTATAAATTACCGGATGATATGTCCTATAATGTAGGAGCCTTGATAGAAGCTTTGGCTGTTGCTTACTCAGCAGTGAAAAAAGCGGGTAATTTAGAAGGAAAAAATGTAGTAATCATCGGTGGAGGAGCCATCGGACAGCTGGTATTGATGTGTGTTAAAGCACAAAAGCCCAAGAAAGTTATAGTATCAGACTTAAGTGAATTTAGATTATCAACAGCAATGAAGCTTGGTGCAGATGCTACGATTAATCCCAGTGCAGGTGATTTTACAGAAGAATTGAAGAAGGCCTTTGGCGGAAGTAAAGCGGATGTTGCTTTAGAGGCTGTTGGAATAGGTCCTACAGTTAACCAGGCTTTAGGCTCCTTAAAATCACAGGGTACTTGTGTATGGATTGGAAACAGTGCAAAGACCATAGAAGTTAACATGCAGCAGATTGTGACCGGAGAAATAAAAATCTATGGTTCATATCTATATACCCATCAAGAGTTTGGTGAAGCGATCGATTTTATTCACAATAATAAACTAGATCTGACCACACTGATTTCGAAGGAAATTACTCTTGAAGAGGCTCCAAAAATGTTTGACGATCTAACAACTCAAACAGAAAAATACCTTAAGTGCATTATAACAATTTAAGAATAGGAGGTACATAAAATGGAATATAGTCAAAATTTACTCGATGATTTACGTAAAATGGGACAAACGCTTAGGAAAGATGTTATAAAAAGTGTAGGGGTGGGTGTTGCCGGTCATATCGGTGGTTCCTTCTCAGCAGCTGATATTGTTGCTGCATTGTACTTTTATAAAATGAAGCATGATCCTAAAAACCCTAAAATGCCGAACAGGGACCGTTTCCTTTTAAGTAAAGGTCATGTGGCGATTCTTCAGTATTCAGCTTTGGCTGAAGCTGGATATTTTCCGGTAGAAGACTTACAACATACCAAAGAAGTTGGTTTTCATCTTCAAGGGCACCCCGATGTAATAAAAACTCCTGGTATTGAAGCTGGCACAGGCTCCTTAGGACAAGGCTTATCAATTGGCGTAGGTATGGCAATGGGGCTTAAATTAAATCAAATTGACTCTAAAGTATATGTATTATGCGGTGATGGTGAACTTGCTGAGGGTCAGATTTGGGAAGCTGTTATGTGTGCAAAGGTAAAGGAACTGGATAATCTCGTAGCTATTGTAGATCACAACCGCTTACAGGCTATGGGTAAAGTAGAGGATAGATTTGACCTGACTCCTATTCCGGAAAAGTGGGAAGCATTTGGCTGGAATGTTATAGTAATTGATGGTCATAATATGGAGGAAATTCTAACCGCCTTGGATGAAGCTGATAAGGTTAAGGGTAAGCCAACCGTTATCGTAGCTAAAACAATTAAGGGCAAAGGCTTAAGCTTTGCTGAAAATGTGGTTGGATTCCATAATGGTATACTGACCGAGGAATTATACACTAAAGCACTCGCTGAACTGTCAGAATAAGAAGGAGGTAGCAAAGATGAATTATACAAATCAAAGACTTGCATATGGTAATACTTTAGTAGAGCTGGGAAAAGAGAATAATAAAATCGTCGTTCTTGATGCCGACCTATGTGGCTCTACAATGGGTAGATTATTCGAAGATGCATATCCTGGGAGACATATTGAAATGGGTATAGCGGAGGCTGACATGATATCTGCTTCAGCAGGACTTGCGCAAACAGGAATGATTCCATTTGCCAACTCCTTTGCGGTATTTGTTTTTGGTCGTGCCTATGATCAGATTAGACAGACGATTGCTATCGGTAAACTTAATGTAAAATTAGTTGGATCCTCTGCAGGTCTTTCTGACTTTGGAGACGGAGCTACACACCAGAGCGTCGAAGACATGGCTGTTATGCGTGCTGTTCCCAATATGGTTGTTATCTGTCCGGCAGATGCTAATGAAACTGTGGAAGCAACGAAAGCGATTGCAGACTATAACGGACCTGTATATATGCGCTTAAATCGTAATGACTATGAGAATGTGACCGAAGCAGGCAAACCCTTTAAGATAGGTGAACCCACTGTTCTTAAAGAAGGTGAAGATATTGTGGTTTTTGCAACAGGCTATACGGTAGGCCTTGCCCTGAAAGCTGCGGAAGAGTTAAAGGATAAAGTATCCGTAAAGGTTGTAAATGTTAGCACGATCAAGCCTCTTAACAATGAGAAAATTGTTGAGCTGGCAAGAAACTGCAAGGCAGTTGTAACAGCAGAAGAGCATAATGTGATTGGCGGATTAGGCGGAGCAATTGCCGAAGCACTTCGCAAGTCCTGTAAGCCTATCGAATTCATCGGGATTAATGATGTCTTCGGCTGTAGTGCACATAATTATCCGGAACTGTTGGAGCATTACAATTTGACTCACGAGGCTATTGCAAAGACAATTGAAAAAGTCCACGGTTCTTACTAAAATAAAAAGTGCAGGAGGAAATTAACATGAAAATAGGATTTATTGGGCTTGGAATCATGGGTAAACCTATGGTTAGAAATCTGATAAAAGCAAATCATGAGGTTGTCGTATACGATATCATAAAAGAGAATGTGGAGATATCCGTTTCTGATGGAGCTAAGGCAGTTGCATCTGCGAAAGCTGTAGCAGAAGAATGTAGCATTATTATCACTATGCTGCCGAATGGACCTCATGTGAAATCAGTTGTAGAGGGAGAAAACGGTGTCCTGGAAGGTGCTAAGGCCGGTTCAATCCTGGTTGATATGAGTTCTATTGCTCCTTTGGTTTCTCAGGAAATTGAAAAGAAATGTGCTGAAAAAGGAGTTAAAATGCTGGATGCACCAGTTTCCGGCGGAGAGCCTAAAGCGATTGATGGAACCTTGTCCATTATGGTTGGTGGCAATAAAGAGGTCTTTGACGAGGTTTATGATATACTGAAATCTATGGGTAGCAGTGTAGTACTGTGTGGAGATGTTGGAGCAGGAAACACAACCAAGCTTGCTAATCAGATTATCGTTGCATTGAACATTGCAGCTGTTTCTGAGGCCTTTACACTAAGTACCATGGCTAATGTTGATCCGATTAAGGTATTTGATGCTATTAAGGGTGGATTAGCAGGCTCCACAGTCATGAACGCTAAAATACCTATGATTACTGACGGAAACTTTAAACCGGGCTTCAAGATTGACCTTCATATCAAAGATTTAAATAATGCTTTGGAAACCGGCCATAATGTGGGAGCACCACTCCCCCTTACCGCTACAGTGATGGAAATGCTGCAAAACCTGCATGCAAGCGGTTGCGGACAGGAAGACCACAGTGCAATTGCAAAATTCTATGAGAAGCTTGCCGGAATTGAAATAAGAAAGTAGTTTCCGACATATTAGGAGGATATAAATGAGCATTAATTCATACTTAGAGAATATGTTTTCTCTTAAGGGTAAGACGGTAATGTTCACCGGTGCCGGCGGAGGTATTGGAAGCGAAGTTGCCATGGGTATGGCAAAAGCAGGAGCTCATGTGGCATTATGTGATATTAATGCCGAACAGCTGGCTATCATCCAAAAGAAAATAGTGGATGATGGTGGTGCAGCTTCCAGCTTTGTGCTGGATGTTACCGAGATGGATAATATTCAAAAATGTGTTGATGCAGTAGCTGATATTAATGGCACGATTGATGTTTTAGTCAATTGCGCGGGCATTAATAAACGGGAAGGCTTGGCGGATGTGAATGAAGCTACCTACGATAGGATTATGAATATTAATCTGAAAGGTGTATTCTTTCTTTCACAGGCGGTTGCCCATTATATGAAAAAACAGAATTCAGGAAGTATCATTAATATTGGTTCTCACAATACAGGATGGATTTTAGGCGGATGTTCCGTTTATGGAGCAACAAAATCTGCTATTGTATCACTGACAAGATCGATGTCTGTTGAGTGGGCAAAATATAATATTCGTGCTAACTGTGTAAGTCCCGGTCATATTAAAACACCGCTGACAACAGTGACCTGGGAGCATCCTGAAAGATCCAAATACTTACTTGATCGTATTGCAATGAACAGACCGGGATACCCGGAAGACATAACAGGAGTCTGCTTACTGCTGGCATCCGATGCTTCATCCTATATTACAGGATGCGAATATCGTGTCGATGGTGGCTGCATGAGTGGTGGACAACCTTGGCCTTATGATACTGCCTTCTAAATTCTCATTTTCATAAATAACAAAATAGTACTAAAGAGAAATAGGTATCGTGTGTTTTTACGATACCTATTTCTCTACAATTTATGTCAATAATAACAAAATCAGGATTGACAATTTTTAAACAATCATGTATCATTGGGTGTAATACAAGTTTACAAGCATACAACAGTTGGTTAAGAATAGATGATATTGCTTGGGTATCGTAATCTTGATGAAAAAGGAGTATTTATATGCAAATTCATCCTATAAAAAAAGTAAATATTAGTGATCAGGTTTATGAACAGTTAAAAGAACAATTAATCAATGGTGTATGGAAACAAGGGGATAAAATTCCGTCAGAAAATGAGCTTGTAGCTTTATTTAATGTCAGTCGAGTTACAGTAAGACAAGCACTTTCAAAACTGATTACCCTGGGATTATTAGAAACAAAATTGGGGGAAGGTACATATGTAAAAGAAATTAATCCCGGTGTCTACATGAAAGAGATGATTCCTTATATTATACTAAATAAAGAATCCATTCGGGAGGTATTAGAATTCCGTATAGTGATTGAGACTGAAACTGCCGGAATGGCAGCAACTAGGATTACCGATAAAGATATAGCGCGTCTTGAGAGATGCTTAGAAAGAATGAATAATTTTAAAGACCAACTAGATAATTATGTATATGAAGATTTACATTTCCATATGATAATAGCGAAAAGCACTAAGAATTCCTTGATCATACAAGTAAACAATATTGTAAGGGAAATCATTCGTGGAACGATAAAAAATGTTACTGAAGAGATCGGTTCTGAGGTTGGATTAAAATATCATAAGCTTTTGATAGACTCTTTTAAACTGAGAGATGCTGAAATGGCCAAAAATATGATGCGTGAGCATCTGCAGCAAACTGTTGAAAAGTATAATTAAAGAATAAACCAGAAGTAAATAGAAGCCAGGCACCGATCATCTGTGAACCGGTGCCTGGCCTTTTCAGTCAGCTTTTATGCTATCTTTTAATTAACAAGACAGATAAATCATTTACATTTGTACCTGTAGGACCTGTGAAAATAAGACCATCACAGGATTTTAATCCATAATAGGCATTATTCTCTTCAAGAACCTGGAAAACATCAATACCATTATCAGCAAGAGCCTTCACGGTGTTACCATCCACATAGCCTCCGGCTGCATCGGTAGGACCATCCGTACCATCAGAACCAATAGAAAAGATAGCGGTATTATCTAAACCGGCGATGCCGATTGCTGATCCCAGTGCTAATTCTTGATTTCGGCCTCCTAACCCCTTTCCTTTTAGATGAACAACAGTTTCACCGCCTACGATAAATGCAAGTGATTTGTCAGTATTACGATAGTATTTGGCAATGGAAGCCAGGAAACTTCCAGCCTCTCTCGCCTCACAATTTAAACTGGCAGTAAGCGTCATGGGTTCATAGCCCAGTTCCCTGCATTTTAATTCTGCAGCAATACAAAGCTGGGTGACACTGCCTGTTACTTTGGTGGTTACATTTGTAAGAGTACTTGGTGTTTCTATATTCAATAGTTCTTCTATTTCTTTAGAAACAGTGATATTATACTTTTTAACAATATCCCATGCCTGCTTACAGGTAGAGCTATCCGGATAGGCAGGTCCGGAAGCAATCATATCAAGCGGATCGCCAATGATATCAGAAAGAACTACGGAAAAAACCTGAGCAGGTTCACAAAGCTTAGCGAATTTTCCGCCCTTAACTGCCGACAAGCGTTTGCGAATGGTATTCATCTCGACAATATCTGCTCCACTAGCAAGGAGTTGTTTTGTAAGCTGCTCCAGCATGTCCTCAGGAATTAAAGGCTTTTCAAAAAGTGCAGAACCACCTCCGGAAATCAAAAATAGTACATTATCATTTGAAGTGAGCCCTGAAACTAATTGAATGGCCTGCTCTGTTGCTGCAAAAGAGTTGCTGTCCGGAACCGGATGTCCCGCTTCGAATATACGAATATGAGGTAACTCCCCCATAGAGTGATCATATTTGGTAATAACTATTCCATCATTAATTTGTTCTCCAAGTAAATCAGAAGCAGCCTTTGCCATAGACCAAGCAGCCTTTCCGATAGAAACTAAGATTAGCTTACCGCCGGAGAAATCAACATTCTCTAGCGCTTTTTTGACCGCTGTATCAGGCAATGCTGCCTTAATTGTTGAATCAATAATTATTTGTGTATCATTTCTAAGACTCAATAGTAATCCTCCTTATCAGTTATGGGTAATTCGTTTTTTTTTGAAGATTTTTACATCATATGTGTTATTAAAATATCACAAATATACAAGTATTATTATAGAGTATTTAGAGCAAAAACACAATGAAAATCAGCGCTAGAATGCATTTTATACCGCATTATATCGGACAATGAAGTGTGTAGAGTTGACATCAAAAATAGTTTACACCATGATTAATTATTTGAGTGAAAAATATACAAACAATGGAAAAAATTGAAGGAGGTATTTATGAATAATTTTAGTATGAACAGAGAATTTATGAAATGTGGATGTGATATTCCGGGAAGGGAATTTATCTCTGATCAGGAACGTGGACTCCTGCCGCCTGCCATTCAGAAGCCAGTGGATGGCAGCTTTAAGATTATTGATCTTCCGGTTGTAGAGAAAGACATTGTTAAGAATAATGACTTATACTCCTGCATCAAAAGTCGCAGAAGCAGACGAGCTTACTCCGATACACCGATATCCATAGAGGAGCTTTCATTTTTATTATGGTCAACTCAAGGTGTACAAAAAATGATTCCTGCTTATAAAAAAACAGGCTATATAACACTTCGCCCAGTTCCTTCTGCAGGAGGCAGGCATTCCTTTGAGACATATCTTGCAGTAAATAATGTTGAAGGTTTAGAAAAGGGGATTTATCTATACTTACCCGTGGAACATAAGTTAGCCTTCTCTCATTCTGAGGAACAGTTAAAGGAAAAATTAATTTATGCTTATGGGGGCGAAAACTATCAGGAGGAAGCGCAGTGGTTTGGAAAAGCCCCTGTGGTATTTCTTTGGTCCTGTATTCCTTATCGTGGTGAATGGCGATACCACATGGAAGCACATCGGTTAATGCTTATTGATATTGGACATGTATGTCAAAATTTATATCTGGCCTGTGAGAGCATTGAGTGTGGTGCCTGTGCTATCGCCGGTTACGTCCAAAAAGAATTTGATGATTTGCTTCATATTGACGGTGAAGAGGAATACGTAATTTATTTATCAGCAGTAGGTAAATTAGTGGCGAAAAAGTGAGACGCCTGTTAGGTCAGATAAGGATCATTTACTTCTTGATAACCCTAAAATATAAGAGTATGATGCTTATATAAAAATAGGGGTTAATAAAATGAGAAATAGAAAAGAAGTAGTTAACATAATCATAAAAATCATCAGTATAATCATTGGAGTTTTTTTGTTCACTTTATTTAAATATGAGAAAGAGCAATATGGACATACAGAGATAGAAGCAAAAGCAAATTATGAAGAGATTGAAACTGATGATGAAATTGAAGCTGATGATGAAACTGAAGTCACTGATGAAGTTAAAGTCACTGAGGAAGGTGTAATCAATGATGTATCAGCAGATAAAACCGTTATCCTTCAGCAAAATCAACAAAATGATGATGCCCAGAATATACAGGAAAATGATACTGAAATAAACCAAATAAAAATAGTATGGTTTGGGACTTCGATTCCATCCGGTGATCATATTAGTTACCCGAAGATAGTAAATAATATTTTAGGCAAAAGTGTTCAGATATATAATGAAGCTGTAAGAAGAAGCTGTATAAGGGCTGGCTTCTGGGAGTACAGAAGTAAAGAGGATCCAATGGGATATTCGGGATTTAATGCGGACGTTATATTAAGGTCGATGAGTTTATCAAGCGATGAAAAACAAAATATTTTTGATAATTGGGATTATTGGAAACATAAATTAAAAGAAGCACCGGAGACATTAAGCGAGGAAGATAAAAAATTTTATATTGATTGTTCGTGGGATATCAAATTAAACAAATATTTAGGGGACGACAATAGAGTCGATTATTATATTTTTGATCATGGATATAATGATAGCATTAACTATAATTGGAATGATGATTCTGAGCTGGGGATCATACCGGATAATCCTTATGATAGAACGTATTTTATAGGTGCGATGAATTTTTTGGTTCAAAAGATTTATGAAGATAATCCTGATGCTAAGATTATACTGATCGGACATTATGAAAATGATAGAAAAGCCGGTATATCAAAAGCACAATTAAAACTATCAGATTATCTTGACTTACCTATCGAAAAAACCTGGGAAAGCACCGGCTGGACACAGGACACAATGGAAACTACAGGTTATTGGGAAAATGGATATTGGGTAGAAAATGGTGGAGAAAAACAATTATTGACTATAACACAATTATGGATGCCTGATGACCTTCACCCTAATTCTGATAAAAGTGGAAAAGCTTGTGAGTACTTAGCCAGGATACATGCTAAATATTTGAAAGAAGAAATGAAAATAGATTTGAATTAAGTAAAGCGTTTCACAGAAGTTAATAACAGATATTTACCCCTTGTGATGGTTTGTCACAAGGGGTATTTTTACTCAAGGGATAGTAATGATAATTTTACAAAAAACTATATTGCAAAAAGAAAATGAGTATGTAATAATGGTAATAGGAATTATTATCAAAATAAGGGAGGTTTTTGAAGGAGGTAATCGATATAATTAATAATAAAAGAAGAATAGTTCTGGATCTGGCTGTTTCTCTGGATGGGTTTATCGAGGGTATTAATGGAGAAATTGACTGGTGTATCATGGACGAAGATATGGATTTCATTAAGTTTATAAGCAGTGTTGATACAATCCTATATGGCAGGAAATCCTATGAATTATGGAGAAAGTACATTCCGGAGGGTGAAACCTCAGATACGGAAAAAGAAATGTGGGAAATGATTCATAGGATGAAAAAGTATGTATTTTCTAAAACGCTAATCACGATAGATAAAGACGTAATTATAATCAAAGACAATATTACGGAAGAAATAAGTAAGCTAAAAGAAGAAACGGGTAAGGATATCTGGTTATATGGAGGAGCCAATCTTATAACGACTTTTATGAACTTGGGACTTATTGATGAGTATAGACTTTCGGTTCATCCTGTCATCTTGGGAACAGGGAAACCTTTATTTGTTGACATAAAGCAACGACAAGAGCTCAAATTGGTTGACACCAGAAGATTCTCTTCAGATGTTGTGCAACTGTGCTATCATCCTATTAGGAAATAGGATTAGAAAGGGGAGATCCTTATGAGTAATAAAGCAACATCAGCGGATCATCATCATCTGATTACAGTAGAGACCGTGGTAAATAAGCCAATGAACCACATCTGGGAAAAATGGACTTTACCCGAACACATTATGAAATGGAACAATGCATCTGACGACTGGTATACTCCGGCTGCTGAAAATGAATTAAGAGCAGGGGGGAGCTTCTCCTATACGATGTCAGCAAAGGATGGCAGCTTTAGCTTTGATTTTAGCGGCATCTATGACGAAGTGAATTTGAATAGGAGCATAGCTTATACGCTTGGTGACGACAGAAAGGTAGTGATCAAATTTATAGAAGCAACGGAAGGCGTTAGGATTATAGAGACGTTTGAAGCTGAGGATTCCAATTCACTGGAAATGCAAAAAAGCGGATGGCAGGCAATCCTTGATAACTTTAAAAGGTATGTAGAAAACGATTAAAATTTCGTATATAAATATAACATATGGGCTTTCAAGAAACGAAGCACAGTAAGGAGGGCAATTTTATGAAGAAAATAGTTCCACATTTATGGTACGACAAAGAGGCCTTAGAAGCAGCACAATGGTATGTAAGTTTATTTGAAAACTCGAAAATATTGAATGTAATCACGCTTCCGGATACCCCCTCCGGCGATGCTGAATTGGTGGATTTTCAGCTGGCTGATCTGAAGTTTTCTGCCATCAGTGCGGGTCCATATTTTAAATTCAATCCATCTATTTCGTTAATGGTTGCTTGTAGTTCGATAGAAGAGGTTGATCGATTATATAATAGCTTGTCCACTGATGGAACAGAGCTTATGCCTTTAGGAGAATATCCTTTCAGTAAACGGTATGCATGGATACAGGATAAGTATGGGTTAAGCTGGCAGCTGATGTTCACGGAGACAGCGGAAGGAATTCAAAGAATAAGGCCATCCTTACTATTCAGTGACAATGTATGCGGCAGAGCCGAGGAAGCGATTAACTTTTATACTTCTGTTTTTCAGGATAGTAAGAAAGGGTTTGTGAATCATTATCAGGCCGGAGAAGCGATGGATCCACGGGCTAGAATAAACTATGGTGAAGTGAATCTGCTGGGAAATCAATTCATAGCGATGGATCATGCACTTGGCGGTGATTCTATTTTTAATGAAGCCTTTTCCCTTATGATTCTTTGTGAAAACCAGGATGAGATCGATTACTATTGGAATAAATTATCCTTTGTTCCTGAAGCGGAGCAATGTGGGTGGCTCAAAGATAAGTTTGGATTATCCTGGCAGATTGTACCTAAGAATATGAATGATATATATATGAATGGAACGAAGGAAGAAGTAAGGCGTGTCACAGAAGCGTTCTTAAAAATGAAAAAGTTTGATCTGGAGACTCTTGAAAAAGCCCGAAAAGGAGATGGCCAGTGACAGAAAGAGAGTTACAATAGGCGATGATGTTGTCATTGGTGCCGGTAGCATAGTGACTAAGGACATTCCATCAGGAGTGGTTGCAGTAGGAAACCCCTGCAGAGTTATACGAAAAATTACGGAAGAGGATAAAAAAAGGTACTAATCTTGTTTAAAAGAGGAGGAGATGGATATGCCATATGTTGTGGATTTTGAAAATGTTTCATTGGTTGGTCTGGAGTCTTCACCTGTAGCGAAAGCACTTGCCGGGTTGCGTGCTAATGAAGCCCGTTACTTCATGAACAAATATAAGCATGTATTTACAGTTGTCCCGGCAAGCGAAAGCCAGGAGACACTGGATTATGTCAATCGGATTCTGAAAGAACAGCGGGACATTGAGTTGGCTGCAAAACCCTTGGAAACTTCACGTTTTCAAGTGGATAATATCAAGTTCGCATATGTCTTCTATGAGGATGGTCTCGGGCTCAATGTCATGTACACAATTGATGACCCCAAAAAGCGTGCTGTCGGATTTAAGCTTTCTGAGGGAATGGAGGTTCCAAAAGAGCTGGAAGAGAAAAAGTTTAAATTTGCCAGACAGAAATCAAAACTTGCAGGAACGATACGTGGGTCCTTTTTCGTAATCAAGGGAGAGTATTAATTAGAGAGCTGCTGATATTTGATTTCTTCAGCTTATCCCTTTGTGATATATGTTACATTTTACTGGAATTCAGAAACGATCATCGACGGAAGAGGTTATAATGGGAAATACTGATAAGTTTGAAATGATAGCTAATGTATATGACACTCCTGAAAGAATTAAAATTGCAAAGATATCTTCAGATGCTATACGAGAATTTATATTTGAAACTAAAAGTAAGAAGGCTATTGATTTTGGTTGTGGAACAGGTCTTGTGGGAGTGAACCTGCTAAACGATTTCAGTTCTATTCTTTTTCTTGATACATCACAAAATATGATTAGCCAAATAAGGTTAAAAGTTGCTGACTTAAATATTCAGAATGCTGATACGCTATGTTTTGATTTTGAAATGGATAATCTGTCAGATCTACACGCTGATTATATTTTTATGGCACAGGTTCTGCTCCATATAAGTGATACGGGATTAATTTTATCCAGACTGTATAATGTTCTGAATGAAGGAGGACATTTATTAATCGTAGATTTTAATAAAAACGAACATATAGTTTCAGATATGGTTCATAACGGATTTGATCAGATAGAGCTGGCAAAGCTTATGACAAAAATAGGGTATCAGAAGATTAAATCTAAAACTTTTTATAATGGCAGTAATATATTCATGGGGCAGGATGCTTCAATGTTTATCCTTGATTCTTCTAAATAAACCAGGCTTGTATATCAGTAACTCATGTATATACCCTCGATAACGTTCCTTGGAGCATAACGAGGGTATAATTATGTATTACAGTAATGGTTGATATTTCGCTGGAAAAAACTACAAATTGGCTTGAGATTATAGGTTCGGCTTCGTACTGTCGGAAAGATTATGTTATAATGTCAGTAGAAACAAAAATCGTAATGGGGGAGAGAAACGGATGGGAAAGGGACGCTTCAAGGATAAGCTTTGGATTGGGTACTGTATTATATTAATAATCTACACAATTGCTTCTTGGATCGGTGCAACATTATATGTACATATCGGAGGTGTCTTATGGCTGAGACTGTTAGTTGCAGATGCAGCTGCAACACTAATCATATGGATCGCAAGCTATATTTTTCAAAACGCATCGGTTTATGACCCTTACTGGAGCGTACAGCCTATGATTATTCTTACGCTATTAATGGTACAAAGAAGCCGCTATGATGCAGGAACCATTCTAATCTATTCCATCATAATGTTCTGGGGGATCAGGCTTACTGCTAACTGGGCATACACCTTTCAGGGGCTTGGTAGACAGGACTGGAGATATGATCAGATCAAGGATAGGACCGGGTGGTTATACCCAATCGTAAATCTGTTGGGAATACAACTGATGCCGACCTTCATTGTATATCTCTGTATCCTGCCTATGGTTTATTATATGGAACTGCAGAGTACCTTCCACACTGCTTCACTGACCGGGTTAACTGTCAGTGCAACAGGAGCAATCCTTCAGATGATTGCTGACATACAGCTTCATGCCTTTCGGAAACGAACGGCGGACAGGAGTAAGATCATCCGATCCGGATTATGGATGCATTCCAGGCACCCGAATTATCTCGGAGAGATATTAATGTGGTGGGGTGTATTTCTGACCATGTTCCCAGTACATAGTGATTTATGGTTTTTGTCTCTCGGAGCAATATTAAATACCCTTCTTTTTCTGCTCATCAGCATCCCGATGGCTGAAAAGCACCTCGCCGGTTATAAAGCAGGCTATATAGAATATAAGAAGGAAACCAGGATGCTGCTTCCGTTTCCGAGGAAAACACAATATGGATTCCTTGCTATTAAAAGAAGAGCGGACCGAATTAAAAACGATTAGTGATGTATTAATCTGATCTTTCTAATAAATGGTATTAAGAAGAAAAGAGCTACAGCTATCAGGTATTAAAGGCTGGAACAGCTAATGTTACGATACAGTGCGGTAATCAGTCGGTTGTATGTAAAGTAACTGTGGAAGACGAAGAAGAGTGGTAAACCATTTCTGCTCAGATGATAATATAAACCTTAATCCCTGCCCGGACATTACCGGGCAGGGATTTTTTTTTCACGGATCGTATCAACGATCCCGGTCGGTCAATCCTTTATCTCATTAAATAATTCATAAGCCTTCTGCTTAGCTTCTTTCAGAACGGCTTTACCCAAGTTGGTGATTCTATAGTATTTTCTGATCTTTCCTTCAAAAATCCGATCTTCTTTTTCAAGTAAACCGGTGGATTCCATTTGGTGCAGCAGAGGATATAAGGTACCAGGACTAATATCATAGCCATGTTCATGAAGCTCTTCTATCATCCAGACCCCATAGAAGGGCTCTTTTCCTGCATGATGTAATATGTGTATCTGAATAAATCCTAACAGAAATTTATGTGTAACTTTATCTTGCATTTTCCATCTCCTCTATACTATAATTAATATATCGAAATACGATATCGGAATATGATATAATTATATCATCTGTTTTGAAATGTGACAACTTCTCAATAAAATTATTTTAATAAGCGGCATTACAGATAGAAGGGAAGCTGATATTATGATAAATGAGAAAATTGAAGATAATAAGAACAAGGTCAGATGGAGGAGCTTTCTGAAGGATGTTCTCATCTGTTCTTTGGGCTCCTATGGAGGGCCGGAAGCGCATTTCGGCGTTTTTACCGATCAAATGGTGATAAAGAAAAAATATTTAACGGAAGAGGAATTGGTAGAGCTTATCGCCTTGACCGGAATTTTACCGGGTCCCAGCAGCACCCAGTCCATCGTTGCCATCGGACATAAAATTGGCGGTCCTGTATTAGGATTTCTGACGATGCTGGTGTGGGCATTACCTGTTCTTACCTTCATGACACTGCTTTCGTTTTTAAGCCAATTTATGGCTACCAGGAATATCCCGCAGGATGGTCTTCGTTATATCGGTCCGATGGCGGTTGGATTCATTATTGTAGCTGCATACCGCATCGGCCGTAAGGTGGTAACTGATAAATTGACATTCCTGTTATTACTGATGGGTGGGATAACCACATACTTTATTCGGGAACCCTGGATATTTCCATTGGTTCTGATCCTGGGTGGGGTTGCAAGTGTTGTAGCCTCGAAAGAGAAGAATGTGTGGAACCATATAAAATTAACCCCGCCATGGCGATATCTGATTGCATTTGGCATTTTTGCAATAGGAAATATTATTTTATCTTTAATCTGGGATAACAGAATAATCCATCTGTTCGAAAGCTTCTATCGATATGGTTATCTGGTCATTGGCGGCGGACAGATCGTGGTACCGTTGATGTATGGTGAACTTGTAGAAGTAAATCAGTATATGACTAACCATGAGTTTTTGACCGGCTTTGGACTAGTTCAGGGTCTGCCGGGACCGATGTTCAGCTTTAGTGCTTATGCGGGAGGAATGGCCGCCCGAGGCGGAAGTGTGTTTACTCAGGTATTAGGCGCTGCTGCAGGAGGAATAGGTATCTTCCTACCCGGGATCCTTTTGATTTACTTCATCTATCCTATATGGGAAAGCCTGAAGAAGATCAGAGGCATCAAGATATCCTTGAAGGGAATTACAGCGGTAGCAGGCGGTTTGATTACCGTGTCTGCAATTATCCTGATGCAAAAAAGCGGATTTACATGGGATAATATTCTGGTAATGCTGTTAACAATTTCTCTTCTGTTAACGAAAAAGTTTCCAGCTCCATTGATCGTTCTGGCAGCTTTGACTGCGGGATTTCTCACATAAATGGATTACATAATAAGAATAAAAGGAGGGCTGCTATGACTGTGATCATCTCAAAACTAAAAGAAGTACTTTTTTCGGTTCTACCAATTACGATGTTAGTATTAATACTTCATTTTACAATTACGCCGATTGATACAACCCTGATCCTTCGGTTTCTGATTGGTTCCATACTCATTGTATTTGGCTTAACTATATTTTTATTGGGTGTTGATCTTGGTATCACACCGCTTGGAAGCTTAACCGGTACCTCTGTCGCTAAAACAAACAAATTATGGATCGTGCTGATTGCCGGATTAATTCTGGGCTTCTTTATCTCCATTGCGGAACCGGGGCTTATGGTTTTGGCAAACCAGGTAGATGTGGTAACTTCAGGTCAAATTACAGGAATCAGTATTCTGGTGGTCGTATCGGTTGGTTTAGCTATTATGCTATCCGTCGGTTTCTTAAGAATCTTCTACAATGTTCCGCTTTGGAAGATTTTAATCATCCTTTACTTAATCATCTTTGGATTGGCGATATTTGTATCCCGTGAGTTCCTGGCAATCGCATTTGATGCATCGGGTGCTACAACAGGAATCATGGCAGTACCCTTTATCCTATCCCTGTCCGTGGGAATATCGAAGCTGAAGAAAGATAGTAAGGCTTCTGAAAAAGACAGCTTTGGGTTGGTGGCGATTGCATCAACCGGTGCCATCTTATCAGTTATGATTTTGAACCTATTATCAAATACTGATGGGTTTTCTGCTGGTCTTGATGTGGGAATTTCTGATTCTGATTCGATCCTCAAACCATTTATTAACATCCTTCCCGGTCTGGTCAAAGATAGCATTTTGGCCATCTCACCTTTATTGGTGATCCTGATGGTGCTGCAGAAAATATCATTTCGATTAAGGAGAAGGGAACTGAGAAAGCTGCTGACAGGCTTTTTGTATGCATTTATCGGCCTATTGATTTTCTTAGTGGGAGTAAATGCCGGATTCATGGATGTTGGCATTAGTATCGGTCAGAAGATGGCATTAATGGAACAAAAATCATATATCGTTGTAATCGGCTTTGTATTGGGAGTAGTAACGATTTTAGCCGAACCGGCTGTATATGTATTGACACATCAGATCGAAGAAGTTACAAGTGGTTATGTGAAAAGAAAGGCTGTTCTGATACCCTTAGCTGTTGGAGTCGGAATCGCTGTCGCATTATCGGTGCTGCGGATTCTGGTATACGAAATTCAATTATGGCATTATCTGCTTCCGGGATATATAATCTGTATCATACTCATGTTTTTCACACCAAAGCTGTTCGTAGGTATTGCTTTTGATGCAGGCGGAGTAGCAACCGGACCGATTACTGCAACCTTCATTCTGGCATTCATTCAGGGAGCCGCCCATGCTTATGAGGAGGCTGATCTGATGATCGAAGGCTTCGGAATGATTGCAATGGTTGCTATGATACCGATTATCACCTTAGAAGTGTTAGGTTTGATATTTAAGATTAAGTCAAGAACAAAGGAGATGAATAAGGATGAATAATCTGGAGCATAGTTCAAACTTTGAATTGATCTATGTAATTGTAAATTACGGCATGGGAAGCAAGATTCTGCATAGAGCAAAGGAGTATGGGATCCGCGGAGGTACGATCCTGCTTGGGAAAGGAACGGTCAGAAATGCTTTATTGAATTTCTTATCCCTATATGACGAGCGTAAGGAAATTGTTATTTTGGGTACCGACAGCAAGGTTGCGGGCCATGTCATGCCTGAGCTGAATAAAGAGTTCAAGTTTGAGAAACCAAATCATGGGATTATGTTTACAACGAGAACCTATAAAATTGTTGGATCAAAGGGCTATCGGGAAGAGATGCCCGAGGAAGAAAGTGAGGTCGGGAAAAATTCTATGTATCAGCTTATCATAACAATCGTTAACAGAGGAAATGCCGAAGAGGTCATCAGTGCAGCGAATGAAGCAGGAGCGAAAGGCGGCACGATATTAAATGCAAGAGGAGCCGGAATACATGAAACGACCAGAGTATTCAATATGGAGATCGAGCCGGAAAAGGAAATGGTCATGATTCTTTCAAAGGAAGAAGCTACGGAAGCGATTGTAAACTCCATTCGAAACAAGCTTGAGATGGAGAAACCCGGCAATGGTATTGTATTCGTACAGGATGTAAATAAGGCTTATGGGATTTTCGAGTAGTTAAGAACATAATATCTTAAGGATATGAAAGGCTTCTTTTCAATGCCAAACTTAGAAATATGGCATTGAAAAGAAGCCTTTTTTGACATATTTTGCTGGATTGTTAAAAGTCTGCTTATGTCGAAATAAATAATGCAAAAAATTATATATTTTTTGATATAATAGCGAAAATACGAAAATTGGATTGATTTAGTTCGAAAATATGGTACACTTATATTAGAAAATATAGGTACGAGGGGGATATCTATGAGGGGGAGCAAAATAATGGGTATTACTAAAAAATCATTTAGTTCTATCAAGAATCGGCTAAGTAAACTTTGGCAGCATCGTAGAACTGCTGCACAGGAAAAACCTCTGAACGGTAATGGGGATACCGGACATAAGAGTGGGAATTCAGGAGTTTGGAATAAGCTACATAGTATCAGAATCAGACTTTCTATCGGACTTCTTGTTCCGATTATCCTGCTTTCTGTATATGGGTTTGTTTCCTATAACATCTCACATGATGCTATCATTCATAAATATGAGAAGAGCTCCTCGGACACCGTTGATGCCATCAGCAAATATATGAATTTGGGATTGAGCATGGTAGAGAAATCCTCCTCGGAGATTATCCTGGATATTAATTTCAGAAAGTTCTTTGAACTAAGCTATGAAGAGGCAGTCAACAGCAAGAAGTCCAGTCTTGATATCCAGGACAGAATGTTTCTGAATGCTACTACAAATAAATTTATATCGGAGATTCAACTGATCGGTGCTAATGGATATGACATGTCAACCAATGTTGATATCAAAAAGGATCTGTACCGCCCGATCATGGATTCCGATATCGGTAAGAAGTTCAAGGAGAAGAAAGCGCAATACCTGTGGCTGGGAGAGCATGCTGAGCTTGACAAGATCATACCAGCCTCCAGCGAACCTTACAGAACGGACAGTTATGCGGTATCGATCATCCGTAAAATGAGTGACAGCAAGGGATTTATTATTATTGATGTTTCCACTCAGCAGATTCTGGATACATTTGCAGAATATGATCTTGGAAAAGGCAGCATCATGGGCTTCATCACAGGGGACGGAAGGGAAACTCTTATCAATACAGAAGAAACCAGCGTATTCACTGAGTTGACTTATTATCAAGATGCATTGACTTCGGATAAACTAAGCGGTTATTCCTATGAGAAATACCAGGATAAAGTTTACTTATTCATCTATAGCCGTTTTAAAGGCTTGGAAGGAGCAGTCTGTGCCTTGGTTCCGGAAAGTACAATTCTGCAGGAAGTCAGGGGTTTAAAGAATATTAATATTGGATTTATTATCGCTGCTTGTTTCATCGCTATCATTATTGTATTTTTAATTACCCGCGGAATCAGCAAGGCAATCAATAGCATGAACCGTTCCATCTCCAAGGCGGCGAAAGGGGATCTGACGGCGCAGTTCGATACAAAACGTAAGGATGAATTCCTGGCACTTTCAATCGGGATATCAGATATGATAGCTCATATGCGTACCTTGATCGGAGAGGTTAAGGAGGTTGGAGGTACGGTCAATGATTCTGCAGAGAGCCTGACCAACACATCCAGTGAATTACTGGATGCGACCAAGGGAATCTCCAGAACCATTGATGAGATAGGACAGGGTATTGTACAGCAGGTAGAGGATACCGAGCTATGCCTCACACAGATGAGCAATCTGTCGGATCAGATTACGCAGGTATATAATAATACGAATGAAATCGAACAGATCGCAGACAGTACCAAGACGGTTGCGGCAGAAGGCCTGCTGATGATTGAGGAATTAAATCACAAGGCAAAGGCAACCTCCGCGATTACACAGGATGTGATACATAAGATTCAGGAATTCGAGGTTCAATCGAAGAAAATTGAAGGCTTTGTAAATCTGATTAACGAAATTGCATCCCAGACAAATCTGCTTTCCCTAAATGCTTCTATTGAAGCAGCAAGAGCAGGAGAGGCCGGACGCGGCTTCGCAGTGGTTGCGGAAGAAATCAGAAAGCTGGCAGATCAGAGTATGAGTGCAGCCAACCAGATTCAAAGCACCGTAAAAGATATTGATTTAAAGAATAAGGAGACCGTTAACACAGCCGGTAAAGCAGAAAGTATCGTTGCCTCCCAGACAGAAGCACTTTATAAGACCGTCAGTGTATTTGAGGATATCAGCAGCCATGTTAATAATCTGGCAAATAACTTAAATGATATTCTGAAACGGTTGAAAGCGATTGAAACGGCTAAGGATGATACATTAAGTGCGATTCAGAATATCTCTGCCGTATCTCAGCAGACTGCTGCTTCCTCTGAAGAAGTTAACGCAACTGCGACCAATCAGATCGATTCTGTTGAACGGTTGCGGGGAGCTGCCATAATACTGGAAGAGGATGCAAGAAAGTTAAAGAATGCAATCAGTATCTTCAGAATCAATTAGTTGAGTTAAGAAAAAATAAAACAATGATGCGCTTCTTGAATTGGTGTAGAATTACATTCATACAGGAAGCGCATTTTTAATGCAGTGTGACTCAAGACCTGATTGACGATATTGATCCATAAGGGAGAAGTAATGGATCCGGTCACACGAGATACGGATTGACATTATCAAGGAAATGAATTATAGTTTGTAAAGTGGTATTATTTGGATATCAATCTGATTCAAGTAAGGTAAGGGAGAGACGAACGATGAAGAAAATTATTCTGGTAATCACAATTACATATTGTCTTCTGTTACTGCCTGCATGCTCATCGGATAAGCAGAAGGAGATTATCGAAGACGGGGACCTGTCCTATCAGATGGATCTAAGCTTTGATCCTAAAGAACATACCATATCGGGAACAGAAACCGTAATCATCAGGAATACCTCGGACGATGCTTGGGATCAGCTCAGTTTCCGGGATTATCCCAGTGATAAGAGATTTCAGAAGAAGATTAACAGCGGCATTACAGAGATATCAGATATCAGCATCGTTTATCCCTCCGGAAAGAAAGCAAAAGGAACCTGTGAAAGGGATGAGGAAGATGCAACTATACTTTTTTTCGGGCTCGATCAGGAGCTGAAACCGGGTGAACTGATTAAACTTAGCTTCAATTTTTGTACATATATCCCGAAAAATGATGATCGTTTCGGATATAGTAAGAATAGCCATTGCTTGGGATATTTCTTCCCGATTCTATCTGTTTATGAGGAGGGGGATTGGATCAATCATCCGACCTTCAAGATGGGGGAGTGCGCTTATACCGAATGTGCTGAATTTGATGTCAAGCTAGAGGTACCGGAGGGCTATATGGTAATTACAACAGGAGAGGCGCTTCCGGACGAGGAGCTTACCTTCCATGCAGAGAAGGTTCGGGATTTTACGATAGTTATCGGTAATAATTATGAAGTTGCTTCCGCTGATTGGAACGGAATTGAAATAAACAGCTATTATATCCGTGGAAATGAAGAGGGTGGTAAGAAAATTCTCGAGGCGGCTATTGATTCCCTGGAGGCTTACAGCGAAGCCATTGGACCCTATCCCTATGCGTCCATCGATTATGCTGAGACCTCCTTTGAAGGCGGAGCCTTAGGAATGGAATATCCACAACTGGTCATGATTATGGAAGGGCTTGAGTCCTTTGATCAGAAGAACGGCTCGGATTTAACCCGATTGGTTACCGCTCATGAGACAGCTCATCAATGGTTCTACGGCATCATTGGGAACGACCAATATGCCGAGGCATGGATTGATGAGGGCTTCGCCACATATCTGGAGAATGTCTTTTATGAGCATATTGGTGAGCTGACCTTCGAGGATCTGATAAGAAGGAATGCACTGCCGGTAACGTTTTCTGACAATCAGAAGCTGGGTGGAGAAGCACTGGATCAAAGCTATTCAGATTTTACTAACTCCAATACCTATGCGAATACGGTTTATACCCGGGGAGGGAATTTTCTGATCGCGCTCCGCGAAATCATGGGGGACGAGGATTTTAACTCCGCTGTCAGAGAAATCTATGAGAGATATCAGTTTGAGGAAGTGAATACCGAGCAGATCCTTGATCTCTTTAAGAACCATACGAAGAAGGATCTTAACGGGATCTATGGTTATTATTTTTTGTTGAAGCCGTAAGGCATGTTTCGTATAAGATTGCACTTGACAAATATCCCTAATGGGATTAAGATAACTGTTAATAAGCGTTGACGAAGAGGAGTACATAGATTCAGAGGCAAAGAGAGGGAATGGCTGGTGTAAATTCCCGTGATGGATCTATGGAAGCAGTTTCTGAGCTACGGACCGAACATCTGATGAATGATCAGTAGGCTCCGTCGGGTTCTGACCGTTATATCGGATACAGTATGGTGATGATATGCGATGTGCATATGAGTAAATTACTAAGTACTGAGTGAGTGCAGTTCAGGAAAAGCTTCTGAGCTGAAATTAGGTGGTAACGCGGATGTTTATTCGCCCTAAGCTAACATTAGTTGGCTTAGGGCTTTTTTGTATCGCAGATAAAATAAACCACCTGCTCTGCAGGTGCGTCCCGAATTGCTTTAGCTTCAAGCAAAAAACCTCCCGTGTTATAATGAATGTGGGTTTTGCCAGCTCACAAACAAATACACAGGA
>JAEZJW010000165.1 GCA_023415595.1 Bacillota bacterium | reverse complement strand
GAGCTGGCTGTACGGTGCTGTGAGCTGCTTGGTCTGGACTATGCCGGAGTGGATCTGTTATTTGGTGAGGACGGCACGACTCTGGTCTGTGAAGTGAATTCCAATGCGCATTTTAAGAATATCTATGACTGTACCGGTGTGAACGCAGCCGATGCGATACTTTCGCATATTGTGGATAAGCTTAAAGTCGGTAATATCGGGTAGATTAGAAGTCGTGTAAGATGTAGAATAAGAAAAACCAACAGGACAGAAATAAAGTCAGATCGGTTTAAGATGAAGCATGATATCTGAACCCTGAAACCTTATGCAGTACAGAACTAAAAATATATTTGTGAAATAGAGGGCGGATGAGGATGTTAGCCTGGCTGATCTATTACAAGGAAAGTGCCATCTATAATCAGCGTTATATTGAATTCTATATCGAAGAGGGAAGTAAGCTTGACATTACTGTCAAGCTTATTCTGGTGGAGGAGCTGGAATTCGGGGTACACGAGGGCGAATGGTTTCTTACGAACGCCGGTGAACAGCTGACTTATCCGGATTTTGTGATCTGCCGTGCGATTTATCCGCTGTTAAGCAGACAATTGGAAGCCATGGGTATCCGGGTATTTAATAATGCCTTTCTCTCAGAGGTTTGTAACGATAAAGCAAAAACCTATCAGTATCTGGCAAAGACCGGCATCCGAATGGTGGATACCAGCTTCCGCAAATGTGCCTTACTTAAGGAGGCAGTGGAGAGAGTAACCTCACCGACAGTGATTAAGGCGGTGGACGGACATGGGGGAAGCCAGGTTTTCCTGCTGGATGCGAATTCGGAGGAGAAAGAAAAGATTAGAGTCCTTCAGGGTATCGGAAGCTCCGATGCTGTTATTCAACCCCTGACCGGACACAGGTACCAGGATCTTAGGGTATATGTGATTGGTGAGGAGATCATTGCCGCGGTACTGAGGACGGCGAAGGAAGGCTTTAAGTCAAACTTTTCCCTGGGTGGGGAGGTCCGTCTGTATGAGCTTTCAGAGGAGGAAAAGAGACTGGTTCATCTCATCATCAGTCAATTTGAAATAGGTATGGTAGGAATTGATTTTATCATTGGAGATGAAGGAGAGCTCATTTTCAATGAAATTGAAGATGTGGTCGGCTCCAGAATGCTATACCAATGCGCTGACATTAATATCGTAAAAAAATATCTGAACTATATCCTTTCGCAAATTTAACTTTAAAAACCGGAAAAGAGGTGCCATCCTATGATGGATACAAAAGAAATACTAGATTCCTTACTACAGCAGTTATCTGAACTGGAAGAAGTCCGGGCAGCCGGAATCAGTGGTGGGTTGGATGTTCCGAATGCAGGGGAGGGAGATATTGATGTCTTCCTCTACTGTGACAGAATCCCGGAACCTAAGGTTAGAGAAGTCATTCTGCAGCATGCGGGCAGCGGAGCCACAGAAGCAAAGGTAAGTGTCTTTACAGGTGGAAATTGGGGTACGGGAGATTTTATCAGAATCAATGGAGTAGAAACCTGGCTGATGTATTTCACGATCAACGAAACCCTGACGAATGTTGAGGAGATTCTGGCAGGCAAATATCCGGACAGGGAAGGGTATTATTATCCGGTAGGCCGTCTTGCCATGCTGAAGAAGATTCATATAATCTTTGATAAAATTGATTTTTTAAACGGCATTAAAAGGAGATTGAACGAATATCCTAAAGAATTGGCCGAGGAGCTGGCTTCCTATCATCTGGAGCAGCTGAAGGACACTGAGGATTTTGAGAGGGCAGTGGCAAGAAGAGATGTACTGTTTTATCATGTCACTCTGGATAATGCGCTGGATCATTTTCTGCAAGCCTTATTTGCTATGAATAAAACTTTCTTCCCCAGCAGGAAGAGGAACTTCGAACATATGAAGAAGTTTCAGATTAAGCCGGAAAGGTGCGAGGATAAAATACTGGAGATCATAAGGCTTGGCAGTACTTCGGACGGTATCGAGAGGTCATATCGGCTTTTAAATGATTTGATTAGGAAGCTGATGGAATTTAGGATTTCACAACCTTGATAATAGAGAAACCTATATTGAGCATTGTCTCAACATAGGTTTCTATTTTTATCATAGGATTGATTTTGCTATCGAATCAGAGCTCACAAGCTTTTATTCTGTATTATATCAGGGTCAGCAGTTCTCTGGGAGTGTCGATCATGTAATCAACACCGGCAGATTTTAATACCTCACGGCTTCTAAAGCCCCAGGTAACTCCGATACAGGGAATGCCTGCATTCTGCGCCGTCTGGGCGTCTGTTTCGGAATCGCCGACAAAGATCGTCTTGGAGAGATCGGAGCCCAGTTCCCTCACGGCTTCATATACGCTATCCGGTGCGGGCTTTCTCTTTACCTCCTGAGATTCACCGATGGCGACGGGAATCAGGTTCCCGAAATAGGTCTTCGCCAGGGTTTTTACAGCAGTATCATATTTATTGGATACAATGGCAATCTTATAATTAAAACGGTTCAGATCCAGAAGCAGCTCCATAATACCGTTATAGGGTCTGGTTTTATTCTGCATGTTATGCTTATAATGCTCCTTGAATTCCTCCAGGCACTGCGTTACCTCCTCCTCCGTGCAATGACCGGGAAGGGAGAGACGGACCAGATTACGGACACCATTCCCTACGAAGCGCTTTACCTCCTCCAGACTCCTGACGGAATAACCCTTCTGGGCTAAGATATCATTCAGGCTGTCACGAAGATCATCCAAGGTATTTAATAAGGTTCCATCCAGATCAAAGATTATGGTATCGTATTTCATCGAAGGTATCCTTTCTTAGGCATAAATAAGTATGGAAAAGCTTCATAATATAGGAAGCCTTTAGCTTGAGTATAGTTAATAGTATATAATTCTGCAATCAAACGTGCAAGCAGTTTTTTATACTTTATCAAGAAATCTGTTACAGTTCAGCCTCCATGTTTTTATTAAGACCTGGGAGAAAATGTTCCCATGGATGAGACGCTCCCGCTTAGTTGCATTACGTAACGGTACATAAGGTTCTATAAGACAGAACCTAAGTACCGACGAATGCAAATACTCACCATGGAATACATTTCTCCCAGGTCATATATAAAATACTTAGATACGGCTGAACTACAACAGATTTTCGGTAATTGTATGGGAAAACCATATACTTGTCTGAAATTAGCTATTATGTTACAATATTCCTAATTAATTACGGAACAACAGAAAGGTTGGGCAAACAAATGAAGTCGGATATTCAGATTGCACAGGAAGCAAAGCTTAAAACAATTGTTGAGGTAGCGGGAAAGCTTGACATTTCAGAGGATGACCTGGAGCTTTACGGGAAATATAAGGCAAAGCTGTCGGACGAGCTGTGGGAGAGAATTAAGGACCGCCCGGATGGGAAGCTGGTCCTGGTAACAGCGATCAACCCGACTCCGGCAGGGGAAGGTAAGACTACAACCACGGTCGGTTTGGGGCAGGCCTTAGGTAAGATGAATGTGAAATCCGTGATAGCATTAAGGGAACCCTCCCTCGGACCTTGCTTCGGAATCAAGGGCGGTGCAGCTGGCGGTGGCTATGCCCAGGTAGTCCCGATGGAGGACCTGAACCTGCATTTTACCGGAGACTTTCATGCAATCACTTCTGCCAATAATCTTCTGGCAGCGATGCTTGATAACCATATCCAACAGGGTAATTCATTAGAGATAGATACCAATCAGATTGTCTGGAAGCGCTGCGTGGATATGAATGACCGCGTACTCCGTAATATCGTGGTAGGGCTTGGACGTAAGGCAGATGGAATTGTCAGAGAGGATCACTTCATCATTACGGTGGCTTCCGAAATTATGGCCGTTCTTTGTCTCTCAGATAATATGAAGGATTTGAAGGAACGTCTGGGACGAATCGTCGTAGCCTATACCTATGACGGAAAGCCGGTAACCGCAAAGCAGCTGAATGCGGTCGGTGCTATGGCAGCTCTTCTTAAGGATGCCCTGAAGCCTAATCTGATCCAGACAGTAGAGAATACACCGGCAATCATCCATGGCGGACCCTTTGCGAACATTGCCCATGGCTGCAACAGTGTCCGGGCAACGAAGACTGCTTTAAAGCTGGCAGATGTCGTAGTAACGGAGGCTGGCTTCGGTGCAGACCTCGGAGCCGAGAAATTCTTTGATATCAAATGCAGGATGGCAGGCTTAAAGCCGGATGCAGTCGTTCTGGTAGCCACGATACGTGCGTTAAAATATAACGGCGGTGTTCCGAAGGCCGAGCTGGCAAATGAGAATCTGGCAGCACTGGAAAAGGGTATCGTGAATCTGGAGAAGCATATTGAGAACCTGCAGAAATTCGGGGTTCCGGTTGTCGTAAGCCTGAACCGCTTTATGTCCGATACGGATGCGGAACTCCGTTACGTGAAAGCCTTCTGTGAAAGCAGAAGCTGTGATTTCTCCCTCTGTGAGGTATGGGAGAAGGGTGGCGAAGGCGGATTGGAGCTGGCGAAGAAGGTCCTGGAGACGATGGAGAAGAAGGAAAGCCATTATAAGCCCCTTTACGAGCTGGAGCTGTCCATCAAGCAGAAGATTGAGACCATTGCGAAGGAAATCTACGGAGCAGACGGGGTAACCTTTGACCCTTCGGCTGACAGTGCGATTAAGACGATAGAAGCTCTCGGCTATAAGGAGCTTCCGGTTTGCATGGCGAAAAACCAGTATTCCTTATCCGATGATGCAACGAAGCTTGGCAGACCTACCGGCTTTACCGTAAATATCAGAGAGGCATATGTATCCGCAGGCGCAGGCTTTGTCGTAGCCATCACCGGAACCGTCATGACGATGCCGGGACTTCCGAAGGTACCGGCTGCAGAGGGCATCGATGTGGATGAGGACGGAAGGATTACAGGATTATTTTAAATAAGGTATCTATGGTTATTATGAAATAACAATAGAATAGTTTCGGGTTAATGATGATAGTCTTGCTTTATAGAAGAAATACCGGTTGTTCTTGACATAATCTGAAGCACTTCTCCGTATATTTTATTGAGGTCTGGTACTTGTACCATAATCAGTAGAAGAATAGGGAGGAAGAGAGCTATGATAGAGAAGATACCTTTCCGTTATACGCAGGATATCACTGTGGTGAACCGGGAGCAATTCGAAGCCCATTTAAGGCTTTATGAGGGATATGTGAACAAAATCAATGAAATCGATGCGATTTTGTTTGGTAATTCCGGCAGAGACCGGGCAAATGCAACCTTCAGCTATTACAGGGAATGTAAAAGAGGCGAGACCTTTGCCTTGAATGGTGTCATTCTGCATGAGCTGTATTTTGAAAATATCGGTGGTTGTGTTTCAAGGCCCGATAAAATCACCGCAGATATCCTAGAGCATGATTTCTGCAGCCTGGAGAACTGGCAGGAGGATTTTATCGCCACAGCAACAGCCAGCAGAGGGTGGGCGGTACTGGCATTTGACCAGAGGAGTGGGCGCTTCCGTAATATCAGCCTGGATGCCCATGACGTCGGAAATGTGGCTTATTCCGCACCGGTGTTGGTCATGGATGTGTATGAGCATGCCTATTTCCTTCAGTATGCGGATAAAAAGGCTGAATATATCCGGAATTTCATGCAGAACATCAATTGGACAGTAGTGGATGACAGACTGAAATATTATTATAGCAATAACTAATTGACCAGTAAAGAATATCCGAATCCAGATAAATATCATGACTTCGTATGACCGGATAGGTGAAAGAGTGAATATGAAATCGAAAAGAAGGGTCTTAATTTTATCAGGTATTTTACTGGCTATTATCCTCTATCTTATATTTTATAATAAAACATATTCCATTAAGATAGAGGATAAGGAGGTTTATGAAATTAAAATTCAAACCCCAGGTGCCTTTGGTTTTGGTTTAAATACTAAAACCATCACAAAGCCTGATGAAATTACACTATATTTGGATCAAGTCTTAAAGCTTAGGTTTACACATCCAAAGATTGATACGGGTAAAGGATGGATAACTGCAGTTGATATCAAATATAGGTCTGAGACCGGTAAGGAAAGGATGATTAGCTATACTATATTGGAGGATAAAATAGAGATAGGCTCCTTTCAATATGATATCATATCGCAGTAAGTAAATACTGCGGATTAATTCTACAAAATACAACTACAAACCATAGAATAGGCGTAATACTTAAGTCCTCACAGTAATTTGTGAGCCCGCCGAAGTATTACGCCTTTTCTTTGTAAGTTTACATAAAACAATGGATGAATAATTCTTTATTACGAGAGGAGATTTACCTTCTCTCAAAGGCCTGCTCACAGTAAACACAGCGGTATACACCGTTCTCCCGGTCCGTAAGCTTAAAGGTATGGGGGATTCCCTGTTCCACGGAGGTGATGCATCTGGGGTTCTTGCACTTTAAGACATTATCTACGATGGCAGGAAGCTCCGGATTCTTCTTCTCGATTATCACACCGTTTTCAATGACATCAATTGTGATTTTATGATCCAGAGCACCGAGGATATCAAGATTAATTCCGTCCAGAGTCCCTTCAATCTTGATGATATCTTTCTTGCCCATTTTATTGCTTTTGGCATTCTTAATGATTGCAACACTGCAATCCAGGTTTTCTAAGTTCAGGTAAGTATAGATCTGCATGGCTCCGCCGGCCTTGATATGGTCTATGACGATTCCCTGATTCAATACACCGATATTTAACATAGCTACCTCCATCCGAATTTATTATAGTTTCCGTTGATCATGATAATTAGCTGTCCGCAAATTCATAAAGTAAAAGACGTAAAATAATCTTCGGCTAAGCTGAATATTCCGTTGTGAAAATGCTTAAATCAGATTCAAACAGATCAAGCCAGCTCCAGCAGCTTCATGATCAGTGCCATGCGCACATATACTCCGAACTGTGCCTGCTTAAAGTAAACTGCCCTGGGATCCTCATCTACCTCAACAGCGATTTCATTGACTCTGGGTAACGGGTGAAGGACCAGCATATCCTCCTTCGCATTGGACATTTTCTTCGCATCCAGAATGTAGGTATCCTTTAAACGGATATAATCCTCCTCATTGAAGAAGCGTTCCTTCTGAACTCTGGTCATGTAGAGGATATCAAGCTCGGGCATTACATTCTCCAGCTTACGAACTTCCTTATATTTGATATGGTTTGCGTCCAGGATCTCTTCGCGGATATAGGCAGGTACGGTCAGCTCCTCGGGCGAGATCAGGACGAAGCTAATGTTCTCATAACGAGCAAGTGCTCCGATCAGGGAGTGAACGGTACGGCCGAATTTCAGGTCACCACAAAAACCAACGGTTAAATGATTTAATCGTCCTTTTAGATTTTGAATTGTTAATAAATCGGTAAAGGTTTGGGTGGGATGATTATGACCGCCGTCTCCGGCATTGATAACAGGAATAGAAGAATGAACAGATGCTACATAGGGGGCGCCTTCCTTCGGATGGCGGATCGCACAGATATCTGCGTAAGAGGAAATAACTCGGATGGTATCGGCAACACTTTCACCTTTGGCTGCCGAACTGGAATCGGCGGAAGAGAAACCAAGGATACTGCCGCCAAGATTTAACATGGCAGCCTCGAAACTAAGTCTTGTTCTGGTGCTCGGTTCGTAGAATAGAG
>JAEZJW010000158.1 GCA_023415595.1 Bacillota bacterium | reverse complement strand
CCATAGTTACCTCCTTTTAAACATCATCATGCTTAATGGATTGTCGCTTCGCATTCTTATTCTTATTCTGGTTTTCTTTCGTTAGGGGTGTTTGTCCGTTCGCTTTATCTATTCTGGCTTTTTTATTATCCGGCTGGCCGTCTTTTGACATATTAACCTCCTTACTGCTGGCACGCTGTTACATGAATTCTAACATCTCCTATGAAATAGAATCTGATCAAAATTTCACAGGTACATTAATATTATGTCAAATACACATTTTCATATCCAAATAACCTGATTGTTTTTTATTAAAGCAGCCCGTCACAGGAAGATAATTTTGATAAATGATAATTGGAAAATCTGCTATCCCCGGACAGTTCCTTACCCAGCCATTCCGGAGGAAGGAACTCATCCGCAGTCTGCTCATCGGGGAATTCTACCTCAGCAAAGACAAGCCCTCTTAAAACGCCTTCAAAAACGTCCAGCTCTGCTGTCAGTCCATCCTCCAGAGGTATCAGATAACGGGTTTTATAAACCATATTCCCTTCTGTCTTCGTTCTCAGGGTCAAATAAGCTTCTTCCGTCAGGGGCAGCTCCACCTCATTTCTGATCAGAGCACCTCCCTTTTTCTCTTTCACACCGGTCCCAGATTTATAGGTAAGATAATAATCCTCGTTGCTTTTACGTATCCGGATGGTCGGATTATGGCAAAGATATCCCTGTTCAATCTTCTTGCTGGGAAAGGAATCCATCTCTCCCGGCATGGTATGAATTGCATATTTTCTCTCGATTTCCATCGTAACCCCTCCTATAGCTCATATTATGATTAATGGTTAAAGCTAAATTTCGTTTCCCTTATACCTTTCAAGAAAGATACCTGCTATTCTTTCCATTCTTTACAGTATAGGAAATGATCTTCTGCTTATACTATCGCTATGAAAAAACATTTTGTCAATGATTTCTTACTATGCGGCCTATGTGGCTGGTGCATGGAATGCTTCTGGACCGGTATGAATTCCATCAGAAAGCACAAGGATCGAACCCTGGCTTGCCACACCTCCGTGTGGATGTTCCCGATTTATGGGATGGCCGCTTTCTTAACACCCATCTGCTGTAAGCTGAAGAAAAGGAGTGCACTGTGTCGGGGAGGTGTCTATCTGTTACTCATTTATCTTGCAGAGTACACCAGTGGTGTCATTCTGAAGAAATTTAAAGCATGTCCTTGGGATTACAGCAAAGCGAAGCTTAACCTGAAAGGTGTGATCCGGCTGGATTATGCCCCGATCTGGTTTTTAACCGGACTGTTTTTTGAAAAAGTATTGAACCGCAGAGGCTGAACATGTTTTAGCCTCTGCTTTTTTGGTTGAAAGACCCACTGAAAAGATGTATACTATGCTGGGTAGAAGAGATCATCCTTGGGAATCATTGCTCCCTGGTTCTATGCCTTATACTTAATTTTTGGTTGAATAGTAGCCTTAACTCTAGTGACTTGGAGGTACAATCTTGCTGAAAGCCGTTATATTTGATATGGATGGTGTTATCATCGACAGCGAGCCCCTGCATGCCAGGGCTGCAGTCTTAGCTCTGAAACAATACAAGGTTGATATGCCCGTAGAATACTGTACCGAATTTATCGGTTCCACTACCTATTATATGTGCCAGAGGATGGTAAACGATTTCTCTCTCTCCATCTCCCCGGAAGAACTTTTAAATGCAAATAAAGATTGGAAGGAAAACCTCAGGGACACGGAAGGATATCCTGCCGTTCCTTATGTGATAGATACGATAAAGGATCTCTATTCCCATGGCTTAAAATTATTCATCGCATCCTCTTCTCCGGGAGCCGATATCGAATATGTCATGGATTCCCTTCATATTCGGAATTATTTCACCGGATATGTCTCCGGAATGCAGTTTGAACGCCCGAAGCCTGCACCTGATATCTTTCTGGCTGCCGCAGGGCTTCTGGGTATCACCCCGGAGGAATGCATCGTGATCGAGGATTCCACGAATGGGGTAAATGCTGCTTACGCAGCAGGTATGACCTGTATCGGATTTCTTAATCCGAATTCCGGGAAGCAGGATCTAGGGAAGGCTTCCTACCTTGTGGAAGGCTTTGATGAGATAGATTATGAGTTTATTCTGAAGGTATACCGGGAAGAGCACTGGACACCCTCCGAAATTGTCAGCACAAAGCGGCTTATCCTTAAGGAACTGGATATATCCGATGCCGAAGCCCTATACCGTATTATGCAGGAGCTTGATAAGACAGCCATCTGTGATGACAGATCTGCTTCTCCCGAGGAAGAGGCCGAAAGGCGGAAGGCATATATCCGTAACATTTACCAATTCTATGGCTACGGGCAGTGGGGTGTCTTCTTAAGAGACAGCAGAAAGTTGATCGGCTGCTGCGGAATTGAGTTTAAGGAAATTAACGGAGCCGGGGAATACGAGCTTAGTTATCTGATTACAAAGGAGTATCGCAGGTTGGGCTATGCTTATGAGGCAGCAACAGCTGTTCTAAAATATTTTACCCAAAACTATGAGCCCGATCGAATCACAGTAGTCATAGATAAGCAGAACAAACCCTCACAGCAGCTGGCAGCAAAGCTCGGGATGAGTAAAGGCGATGAACTGGTCAGAAACCGCCGGGAGTGCTATCAGTATATACTATATACCGAACCAAATAACTTTAATATTTTATAGAAATATATATTATATATGTCTATTACGGTTAAGGAAGTGATGTAATGGAAAATTCCAGAAATACCAGGCAGAAGCAATTAATTCTTTCTATATTAAAAGAAATTGATCGTCCGATGTCAATTAATGAAATCTATATTCAAGTGACAAAGGATTTGCCTAAAATCGCAAAGTCAACCATATACCGGAACATTGATACCCTTCTGTCCCAGAATCTGATCGATAAATATCATTTCAAGGATAATGAGGTGTTCTATCGGATAAAGGCAGACAGTAACGAGCATAAGCATTTTATCCTATGTGATGATTGTAAAGAAATTTTTGACCTGCCCTCCTGTCCAATCCATGAAATCGAGCATGCGATTGAAGAGGAAGGTTTTATAATCAAGGATCATCTGATTCAGATTACAGGTACCTGTAAGAAATGTGCTATGGAAAAGAAGAATACATGATGAACCGGCGATTGCATGAAAAAATCCTCTTAGATTTATATTTGAACCTAAGAGGATATTTTTTTATCTTGTTGTTCCAGTTGTTCCACCAGTTGTTCCGGTTGTATTTCCACCTGTGGTTCCGCCAACGGTTCCACCTGACGTTCCGCCACTTCCAGTGGTTCCACTACTGCCTGTTGTTCCGCCACCAGTGGTTCCACCGGTTCCGGTGCCGCCTGTAGTTCCTGTAC